>JBKHBM010000050.1:0-32673 GCA_046542385.1 Desulfatibacillaceae bacterium
ACTGACGAGAAATGAAGCGCAACGCCGCAGATCGCGTTTTTCAACAGGCTGGTAACGAGGAAGAATCCCATGAGAATTGGCCAGGGATACGACGCGCACAGGCTGGTGGACGGCCGGCCCCTGATACTGGGCGGCGTGGAGGTGCCTTTCACAAAAGGACTGGAAGGCCATTCCGACGCGGACGTTCTCACGCACGCGGTGTGCGACGCTCTGCTGGGCGCGGCTGCCCTGGGCGATCTGGGCCGGCACTTCCCGGATTCGGATCCCGAATACAAGGGCGTGTCCAGCATGAAACTGCTGCGCCGGGTGTGTGAGTTGATCCAGGCCCAGGGCTGGGCGGTGAACAACGTGGACGTGACCCTGGTGGCCCAGGGGCCCCGCATCGGCCCGTTCCGGGAGGAAATGATCGCCAACCTGGCCAGGACACTGGGCGTGGAGCCGGGGCGTGTGAACGTGAAGGCCACCACCACCGAGGGCATGGGCTTTGCCGGAAAGGGCGAAGGCATGGCCGCCATGTGCGTTGCCACCATCAGAAGGATATGACCCGAAAGCCTGCCTGACCGTCTTATCTTCCCGCATTTCAATTCTCTTCCGCGCTTGACGCCTTCCCTGTTTGCGCTACAATATGCGCCTTGCCCCGCCGGCGGGGCGTCAAAACCAAATACCGAGGACCCAATATGCCGATTACCGTCTACAATACGCTGACAAGGAAAAAGGAAGACTTCGAGCCGTCCGAACCCGGCAAGGTCCGCATGTACGTGTGCGGCCCCACGGTGTACGACTCGGCCCACATCGGCCACGCCCGCTCCGTCGTGGTGTTCGACGTGGTGTACCGCTACTTCCGGGACCAGGGATGGGATGTCACCTACGTCCGCAACTTCACGGACGTGGACGACAAGATCATCAACCGCGCCAACGAACTGGGCGAGGACACGACAACCCTGTCCCGGCGTTACATCGACGAATTCCACGAGGACATGGGTGCGCTGAACGTGCTGATCCCGACCCACGAGCCCAGGGCCACGGAATACATAGGCGCCATCATCGAGGTGGTGAAAATACTCGTCGAGAAAGGCCATGCCTACGAGGCCGGCGGGGACGTGTTCTTCCGCGTGGAGAGCTTCCCGGGCTATGGCAAGCTGTCCGGCAGGAAGCTGGAGGACATGGAGGCCGGGTCCCGCGTGGACGTGAACAAGGCCAAGGAAAACCCGCACGACTTCGTGCTGTGGAAGGCTGCGAAACCCGGCGAACCCCAGTGGGACAGCCCTTGGGGAGCCGGTCGGCCCGGCTGGCACATCGAGTGCTCCGCCATGAGCATGGAGCATCTGGGAATGACCTTCGACATCCACGGCGGAGGCAAGGACCTGATCTTCCCCCACCACGAGAACGAAATCGCCCAGTCCGAGGCCGCCTTCGGCGCCACGTTCGTGCGCTACTGGATGCACAACGGCTTCGTGAACATCGACTCGGAGAAGATGTCGAAATCACTGGGCAATTTCAAGACCATCCGGAACATTCTGGAGCAATACCACCCGGAAGTCATCCGGCTTTTCCTGCTGTCCAAGCATTACCGCAGCCCCGTGGACTTCACGGAACAGGCCATTCACGAGGCCCGTTCCGGCCTGGAACGCATGTACGCGTTCCTGGATCGCATGGAGCAGGAGGCGGACATCGCGGATATGCGGAAAGCCAACGGCGGACCCTACTGGGAGCGTTTCCGCATGGCCATGGACGACGACTTCAACACCGCCGCCGGTCTGGGCATCCTGTTCGAGGCGGTGCGCAAGGCCAATCGCCTCCTGGACGCGGGCGTGGGTGAACTGCCCATGGCCGAGTGGCGGGACATACTGCGTATGGGCAAGGTCCTGGGCATTTTGGAGGAAACCCCGGCCGAGTTCGCGGCCAGGCGGAAGGAACTGGCGTCCGAACGCACGGGCGTGGACCCGGCAAGGGTCGAGGAACTCATTGCCAAACGCGCCGAGGCCAGGAAGAACAAGGATTTCGCCACGGCGGACGCCATCCGCGACGAGTTGGCCGAAATGGGTGTGCAGATCAAGGACGGGCCGGAGGGGACGACCTGGTCCGTGTAGTGGCGCGATACCCATGCTCGCCGTGCTTGACAATCCCAGGTTCCGCCTTTATCTGTAAGCCAGCCACAGAAAAGCGTTTATCAACAGGCGCACGTGTGGTATATGATCCCTTTTTCCCGAAAGCGGAGGCCTTATTGCACATACCGGCCTCCGTTGGCTTTCCGGGCCCGGACAAACCAACGGGCCGAGAAACGAATATCAAAGGAGCGAAAAACCAATGGGTGGCAAGAAGAAGGAAGTCAAGGAAAAACCGCTTGAGAAGATGACAGCCAAGGAACTGCGCGAGGTGGCCAAGGAGACCGGGGACATCATGGGCGTCCACGCCATGAACAAGCCGGAACTGCTTTCCGCCATCAAGGAAGCCCGGGGCATTGCGGACGACAAGGGCAAGGCCGACCTTGGCTACATCCGCGAGCTCAAGAAGAAGATCAGGGAACTCAAGGCGGAGCGGGAGAAGGCCATCAAGGAAGGCGACAAGGAAAACATGACCATCCTTCGCCGCAAGATCAGCCGGCTAAAGAAGAAGACACGCCGCGCGGCATAGGAACCTGTCCGAATGCGACCGGTGGCGCGAAAGCCCTGACTCCCGCTGGAGCCTGCATGGGAGACATTTCTCCGGAATCGATAGCGTTTGACGTGGACGGCGTGGTGGCGGACACCATGGAGCTGTTTCTGGCCATAGCCAGGGACAGGTACGGAATCGACCGGTACACGGTCGGTGACATCACCAGTTACAACCTGGACGAGTGCCTGGACATCGAGCCGGACACGCTGACCAACATCGTGATGGACCTTCTGGACGGCAACTCCGAACACGCCCTGGCTCCCAACCCCGGAGCACGCGAGTTCTTCTCGGACCTGGCCGGCCTGCACAGACCGCTGGTGTTCGTCACGGCCAGGCCCACCGACTCCCTGATTCGGGATTGGCTGGAGAAACAGCTTCCAGTGCGGTCGGAAGACATCGACCTCACGGCAACGGGCAGCTTCGAGGCCAAGACCGGGGTACTGCGGGAGAAGGGCCGTACCTGGTTCGTGGAGGACAGACTGGACACGTGCTTTCTGCTGGCCGAGGCAGGCATGAATCCCATTGTGTTTCGTCAGCCGTGGAACCGGGAGCCGCATCCCTTCATGGAGATAGGCTCCTTTGAGGAACTGCGGGAACGGATGGCCTTGTGATGGCTGGCAATGCCGTTGATGAAGGCGGGCGAGCCGTGCCGGGGAACGCGGTGCATCCCTGGGTGGACGGATTCGTGGAGTCCGCCGCCGCGGAAGGCATGGCGCACAATACCTGTCTTGCATATTCCCGGGATCTGGGCGAGTTCGCCGCGTTCGTCGCGGACAGGCTGGAGATCGACGGGCCGGCCGGCGTGGATTTTTCCGGCGTGGACGTCCACATGGTGCGGGCGTACCTGGCGTGGCTGCACAAGAAGAACGTGAAGAGCACGGCGGCCAGGAAGGTTTCCGCGCTCAGGTCCTTTTTCCGGTACCTGGAAAAGCGGGGCCTTGTCACGGGCAACCCGGCCCGGGCCGTGGCAACGCCCAAGCGGGGCAGAACCCACCCGGCGTGGCTGACAGTGGACGAAATGTTCGGCCTGCTGGACACTATCGGCCAGGGTACCGTGCTGGATCTCAGGAACCGGGCCATGTTCGAGATCCTGTACTCCTGCGGGCTGCGCCGCTCCGAGCTGTGCGGCCTGAATGTTTCCGACCTGGATGAAAACACGGGATTTTTCCGGGTCCGGGGCAAGGGCAACAAGGAACGCATTGTCCCGGTCGGGGAAAAGGCCCTGGCGTCCATTCGGGAGTACAGGGCGAGGCTGGAATCCGGGGAGCATAAAATCGAGGACCCGGAGGCACTGTTCCTGAACAACCGGGGAGGCAGGCTTACGGATCGTTCCGTGGCCCGTATCCTGGAAGGGCTGGTCCGAAAGCTGGGCCTGCCGCGGCCCGTGGCGCCGCACGGTGTCAGGCACACGTTCGCCACCCACATGCTGGACGCCGGCGCGGACCTGCGTACCGTGCAGGAGCTTCTTGGGCACGTGAGCCTGTCCACGACCCAGAAGTATACACATGTGTCCATAGACCGTCTCATGGCTGTTTACGACAAAGCCCACCCCAAGGGAGAGGGCAGGCAGGGCAGGGACGAAAGGGCGGAAAATCCACATGGATCGGACGCAAAGGAAAAGGGAGATTAGGAGCACCACCATTCTCGCTGTGCGCCACAACGGCAAGGTTGCCGTCGCCGGAGACGGACAGGTGACGTTGGGCCAGACCGTGGTCAAACACCAGGCCAAAAAGGTCCGCACCATGTACAACGGGAAAATCATCGTGGGGTTCGCGGGCGCCACGGCCGACGCCCTGAACCTGTTCGACCGCTTCGAGGCCAAGCTGGAGCAGTACAACGGCAATCTGACCCGTTCCGCCGTTGAACTGGCCAAGGACTGGCGTACGGACAAGTATCTCAGAAGGCTCGAGGCCATGATGATCGTCGCGGATACGGAGAGCATGTACCTGTTGTCCGGGACCGGCGACGTGATCGAGCCGGACGAGGGCATCGTGGCCATCGGCTCAGGCGGCCCCTATGCCCAGGCAGCCGCCATCGCCCTGGTCCGCCATTCCTCCCTGTCCGCGCCCGGTATCGTCAAGGAGGCCATGGCCATAGCCGCGGCCACCTGCATATACACCAATGACCGGATCACCATGGAAGAACTGTGACCCGCGTCGGCAGACATCACCCCAGGAGTTGGCAATGAAGGATTTCAAGCCCAGGGAAATCGTGGCCGAACTGGACAAGTACGTGATCGGCCAGGAACGCGCCAAGCGGATGGTCGCCATTGCCCTGCGCAACAGGTGGCGGCGCCAGCAGCTTCCCCGGGAAATGGCCGACGAGATAGCGCCCAAGAACATCATCCTGATGGGACCTACGGGCGTGGGCAAGACCGAGATTTCCCGCAGGCTGGCCAAGCTGGCCGACGTGCCGTTTTTGAAGGTCGAGGCCACAAAGTTCACCGAGGTGGGGTACGTGGGCCGTGACGTGGAATCCATGATCCGGGACCTTGTCGAACTTACCGTGAACCTGGTCAAGCAGGAGGAGCAAAAGGCGGTGCGGATCCAGGCCATGCAGGTTGCCGAGGAGCGCATGCTGGACCTTCTGCTGCCCCCACGGCGGGACAGCGAGCATTCGGGCGAGGAGGGCTTTTCCTCGGGCAACCTGGAGGTGGTGAGCAGGGACGCACAGCAGTCCTCCTCAACCCGTGAAAAGATGCGCAAGATGCTGCGGGACGGCAAGTTCGACGAACGATACGTGGACGTCGAGGTTTCCGACAAGCAGACGCCGATGCTGGAAATCTTTTCCAACACGGGCATGGAGGAGGTGGGCGTAAACCTCAAGGACATGCTGGGCGGATTGTTTCCCTCCTCCACCAAGAAACGCAAGGTCAAGGTGACCGAGGCCATGGAGATCATGACCAACGAGGAGGCCCAGCGCCTCGTGGACATGGACAAGGTCGTGGCCAGGGCCATCGAGCGGGTGGAACAGTACGGAATCATCTTCCTCGACGAGATCGACAAGATAACGTCCGGAGAAAAGGGCCACGGCCCCGACGTATCCAGGGAAGGCGTGCAACGGGACCTGCTCCCCATCGTGGAAGGCAGTACCGTGGGCACCAAGTACGGCATGGTGAAGACCGACCACATCCTGTTCATCGGGTCGGGCGCGTTCCACGCCAGCAAGCCGTCGGACCTCATTCCCGAATTGCAGGGCAGATTCCCCATCCGCGTGGAGCTTGATTCCTTGACGGAAAACGATTTCGTTCGCATCCTCACCGAGCCGAAGAACGCGCTGCTTTTGCAATACCAGGAGCTTCTGGGCGCGGAGGGCATGGAGGTCTCGTTCACCGAGGAGGCCGTCGCCGAGATCGCCCGCATCGCCAGGGAGGTGAACGACCGCACGGAGAACATCGGCGCGCGGCGTCTGCACACCATCATGGAATGCCTGCTGGAGGACGCGCTGTTCGACGCGCCGGACATGGACGACAAGATTTTCAACGTGGACGACGGATACGTGCGGGACAAGCTGGAGAAGGTCAAGGAGGACGAGGACCTCTCGCGTTACATATTGTAGGTTGCCCAAAGGCACGGCAAGACCTGGCCGAAGAAACGGAATAACAGGGTTGGCTTATCAGCCCGTTGAAAAACCAGGGATTTACAGCCTGTTCAAAAACTATGAGATGCAAGGCGCACGAATTTCGAGGAATAAGGCGTACTTATGGTACGCCGCACTGACGAGAAATGAAGCGCAACGCCGCAGATCGCGTTTTTCAACAGGCTGTTATACCGGGGGCAGGCTTGCGGGTCGTCATACGTGCTTTGGCGGGGATGGCGGCTGATATTGCCGCATATCTTTTTGCTGGCGGCCCGGAATCACATGATCGCACTGTTTTGGAGCGGCACATGGACAAGAACGTCGCCGACATTCTCATAGAATCCCTTCCGTACATCCGGAAGTTCCACGGCGCCACCGTGGTGATCAAGTACGGCGGCCACGCCATGGTGGACGAGGGCCTCAAGCAGGATTTCGCCCGGGACGTGGTGCTGCTGAAACTGGTGGGCATGAACCCGGTCATCGTTCACGGCGGCGGCCCCCAGATCAACAGGGTCCTGGACCAGATGGGCATCCAGTCCTCCTATGTCCGGGGCATGCGGCTCACGGACGCGCCCACCATGGACGTGGTGGAGATGGTGCTGTGCGGCAAGGTGGGCAAGGAGGTGGTGGCCCGCATCAACCAGGAAGGAGGCAGGGCGGTGGGCCTTTCCGGCAAGGACGGCAACCTGATCCTCGCCAAAAAGATGCGGATCTACACTCAGACCGAGGCTGACAAGCCCCCCGAGATCATCGACCCGGGACTGGTCGGCGAGGTGGTGGGGGTCGATCCCTCCATCATCCACACCCTGGCGGACAGGGGATTCATCCCGGTGATCGCGCCCGTGGGCGTGGACACGGAAGGCCACACCTACAACATCAACGCGGACCTGGTCGCCTGCCGGGTGGCCGCCGCGCTCCACGCCAAGCTGGTGCTGGTGACGGACGTGGACGGCGTGCTGGACCCGGACAAGACGCTCGTCTCCTCCCTTGATTCCGGCCGGGCCCGGGACATGATAGACCAGGGCTCCATCGCGGGCGGCATGATCCCGAAAGTGGAGCAGGCCCTGGACGCCCTGCGCAAGGGCGCGACAAAGGCGCACATCATCAACGGACGACGACGACACGCCATTCTCCTCGAACTGTTCACGGACAGCGGAATCGGAACCGAGTTGAAAACCACGTAAGGAAACGGGGAAATCATGGCGGCGGCGAACATACAGGAAAGAGCGGAAAACGTGCTGTGTACGACCTATGCGCGGATCGGCCTCACCATCGACAGGGGGGAGGGCGTCTTCGTGTGGGACGACGCGGGCAGACAATACATGGACCTCGTGGCCGGTCTTGCCGTGTGCGGGCTGGGACACGCCCACCCCGCGGTGGCGGAAGCCGTGTGCCGGCAGGCGAAAAAGCTGGTCCACACGTCCAATCTCTACTACACGGAAAACCAGGTGCTGCTGGCCGAGTGGCTGCGAGACAACAGCTTCGCGGACCGCGTCTTCTTTTGCAACAGCGGCGCCGAGGCCAACGAGGCGGCCATCAAGCTGGCCAGGAAGGTCCACAAGGACCGGGGCGAGACCGATCGGTACGAGATCATCACCATGGAGAACTCGTTCCACGGCAGGACCCTGGCCACCCTCACGGCCACCGGCCAGGACAAGGTGAAAAAGGGTTTCGACCCCCTGCCCGAGGGATTCGTCCAGGTGCCCTTCGGCGACATCGGCGCCGTGCGCAGGGCCTTGACGGACAGGACGGCGGCGGTGCTGGTGGAGCCCGTTCAGGGAGAGGGTGGCGTGTGCATGCCTCCGGAAGCCTATCTGCCTGATTTGCGGGCCCTGTGCGACGAGGCGGGCATACTGCTCATGTTCGACGAGATACAGACGGGCATGGGCCGCACCGGGGCATACTTCGCCCACCAGAAGATGGGGGCCGCGCCCGACGTCATGACCCTGGCCAAGGGGCTCGCCAACGGCCTGCCCATAGGCGCCATGCTGGCCACGGAAGCCGCGGCCGGGGCGTTTTCGCCCGGAACCCACGCCACAACCTTCGGCGGCACGCCACTTGTCTGCGCGGCGGGCCTCGCCGTGGTCCGGACCCTGGAGGAGGAGAACATCCTGGACAACGTGAACGAAGTGGGCGGCTATTTTCGCTCCGGGCTGGAAGGCCTGGCCCAAAAGTTCGACTGCGTCGAGGAAGTCCGCGGCATGGGCCTCATGCTGGGCCTGCGGCTCAACGTGGAAGGCGGACCCCTGGTGGTGGACCTCATGGACATGGGCTTTCTGGTGAACTGCACGCAGAACACGGTGCTGCGGTTTCTGCCTCCGCTGATCCTGGAAAAGGGACACGTGGACGACATGCTTGCCGCACTGGATGACGTTTTGTCCAAAATACAATAAATATCGAAAGGCTGGAAAGTTGATTCGCCACATCACCAATCTCTGGGATCTCTCAAAAGACGACATGGACGCCCTGTTCGCCTCCTCCGCCCGCTGGAAGAACCTTCGCAAGCAGGGAAAGGTCGAGCAGCCCCTTGTGGGAAGATCCATGGGTCTCATGTTCAACAAGCCGTCCACCAGGACGCGGCTGTCCTTCGAGGCGGCCATGATCCAGCTCGGCGGCGCGCCCATCTTCATGAGCATCCAGGACACCCAGCTGAGCAGGGACGAACCCCCGGAGGACACGGCCCGGGTTCTGTCCCGGTACCTGGACGCCCTGGTGGTGCGAACCTATTCCCAGGAAATGCTGGTGAATCTGGCAAAGGCCTCGGACATTCCGGTGATCAACGCGCTCACCGACCTGTACCATCCGTGCCAGATCCTGAGCGACATCTTCACCGTGATCGAGGAAAAGGGCGGCTACGAGGGAGTGCGCATCGTGTGGGTGGGCGACGGCAACAACGTCTGCCATTCATGGATAATCGCCGCGGCCGTCCTGGGTCTGGACCTCGTGTGCGCGTGTCCGGAAGGGCATATGCCTCTTGACTGGATCGTCAAAGAGGCCCGGGACAGGGGCGCCGGAAGGATCACGATCACCAGCGATCCCAGGGAGGCGGCCAGGGGCGCGGACGTCCTGTACACGGATGTCTGGGCCAGCATGGGCCAGGAGCAGGAGGCCGAGGCGCGACGAAAGGTGTTCGCGGGATACCAGATCAACGACGAGCTGGTGGCCCTGGCCAAAATGGACGTGACGGTGATGCACTGCCTTCCCGCGCACAGGGAAGAGGAGATAACGGATTCGGTGCTGGAAGGGCCGCGCTCCGTGGTCTGGGACCAGGCAGAGAACAAGATGCACATGCACAAGGCCATACTGGAAGCCTGCATGACCCGGTAAGATCATTGGATGACGTGTTTTCGGGATTTCCGGGGCGGACTGAAGTTCCCGTCCGCCATGAGATTCGGATTGAAAAGGCGGAACACACATCAGCGCCAGGAGGGAAACGTGGCGGAGAAAATAAACAAGGTTGTGCTCGCCTATTCGGGCGGGCTGGACACGTCGGTGATCCTGAAGTGGCTCGCCGAGACGTATGAGTGCGACGTGGTGGCGTTTTCGGCGGACATCGGCCAGGGCGAGGAGCTTGCGCCCGTGCGGGAAAAGGCCACGAAGACCGGAGCCAGCGCCGTGTACATCGACGACTTGAAGGACGAGTTCGTGCGCGACTACGTGTTCCCGGCCTTTCGCGCCAACGCCATATACGAGGGCCAGTACCTGCTGGGCACCTCCCTGGCCCGGCCCATCATAGCCAAACGCCAGATGGAAATCGCCAGCCAGGAGGGCGCCGACGCCGTGAGCCACGGAGCCACGGGCAAGGGCAACGACCAGGTGCGTTTCGAGCTTACCTACCTAGCCATGGACCCGCACATAAAGATCATCGCGCCCTGGCGGGACTGGGACCTGAATTCGCGCACCAGGCTCATGGACTACGCGAAACAGCACGACATCGAGGTGCCCACCACGCCGGCCAAGCCTTACAGCACGGATGCCAACCTGCTGCACATCAGCTACGAGGGCGGAGTGCTGGAGGACCCGTGGAATCCGCCGGACGACTCCATGTTCCAGCTCACGGTTTCCCCCAGGGAAGCGCCGGACCAGCCCGAGGAGATCGGGATCGACTTCCTTCAGGGCGACCCCGTGGCCGTGAACGGGAAAAAGCTGGGGCCCGCCGACATGCTGGCCGAGCTGAACCGGCTGGGCGGCAGGCACGGCATCGGTCGCGTGGACCTCGTGGAAAACCGGTTCGTGGGCATGAAGTCCCGCGGCGTGTACGAGACCCCGGGCGGCACCATCCTGCGGCAGGCCCACATGGCTGTCGAGTCCATCACCATGGACAGGGAGGTGGCCCATATCCGCGACTCGCTCATTCCCAAGTACGCGGAACTGGTCTACTACGGATTCTGGTTCTCCCCGGAGATGCGGCTTTTGCAGAACCTCGTCGACGACACCCAGAAGAACGTGTCCGGCACCGTGCGCCTGGAACTGTACAAGGGCAACTGCCGGGTTTTGGGCAGGAAGTCGGACAGGTCCCTGTACAACATGGACTTCGCGACCTTCGAGGAGGATTCGGTCTACAGGCAGAAGGACGCGGAAGGATTCATCCGGCTGAACGCGTTGCGCCTTCGGATCGCGGCGCTCATGGAGCAGAAATAAAGGCGGCGGACAATGGCGGAAAAACCCTGGGACGGAGTATTCACGGAAGCCACGGACGAGCTGGTGGAAAGATTCACCGCCTCGCACCAGGTGGACCGGGAACTCCATGAATTCGACATAGCCGGCAGCACGGCCCATACCCGGACACTGGAGCGCGCGGGCGTGCTGACGCCCGAGGAATCGAACCTGCTGGCGCTGGGCCTGGAACAGGTGCGGGAGGAGATCGCCTCGGGGAAGATGCGCTGGTCCGACTCCCTGGAGGACGTGCACATGCACGTGGAGAGCCGGCTTGCCGACATCCTGGGGCCCCTGGCCAGGAAGATGCACACGGGCCGCAGCCGCAACGACCAGATCGCGGTGGACACCCGGCTGTACCTGAAGGACCGGTGCCGCAAGGTGCTGGCCGGATTGCTCGCACTGCGCGAGGCCCTGGTGGAGCAGGCCGCCGCGCACACCGGCACCTTCGTCCCCGGCTACACCCACCTGCAGCGGGCTCAGCCCGTGCTGCTGGCCCACCACCTTCTGGCGTACGCGGAGATGTTCGCCAGGGATTACGCCCGGTTTTCGGACTGCCTGGAACGCACGGACGTCATGCCCCTGGGAAGCGCGGCGCTCGCCGGCACCACGTTTCCCATAGACAGGGAGTACACCGCCGAACTGCTCGGGTTCTCGAAGGTTTCAAAAAACAGCATGGACGCCGTGTCGGACCGGGACTTCGCCATGGAGTTCTGCTCCGCGGCCAGCATCGCCATGGTGCATCTGTCCCGGCTTTCCGAGGAAATCGTGCTCTGGGCGTCCACCGAGTTCGGTTTCCTCAAACTGCCGGACGCATTCGCCACCGGCTCGTCCATCATGCCGCAGAAGCGCAATCCGGACGTTGCCGAGCTGACCCGGGGCAAGTCCGGCCGGGTGTTCGGCAACCTTGTGGCGCTTCTCACGATCATGAAGGGGCTGCCCCTGGCGTACAACCGGGACATGCAGGAGGACAAGGAGCCCCTGTTCGACAGCGTGAACACGGTGTCCGCGTGCATAGAGGTGTTCGCCAGGATGGTGCCCAGGCTGGAGTTCGTGACGGAGCGCATGGCGGACGCATGCGAAACCGGGTATCTGAACGCGACGGATCTCGCCGACTATCTGGCGGCAAGGGGCGTGCCCTTCCGCGAGGCCCACAACGTGGCGGGCCGGGCCGTTCAGTACGGCATCTCCCAGGGGAAGGAGCTGCACGAGATGACCCTGGACGAGTTGCGGCGGTTCTCCGACAGGGTGGAGGAAGACATTTTCGAGTCCCTGGCCACCGAGGCGGTGGTGAACCGCAGGAAGTCCGCCGGCGGAACGGCCACGGAGAACGTGCGGGCCGCCCTGGAAGCGGCCCGTGTCGAACTGGAACGGGACAAGGCCGCGTTTTCCCCGGAGGCGGGCGAATGAGCCGTGTGCGCGTAGCACCCGTCGTTGCCGCGATGGTCGTTCTGTTGTGCATTGGGGTGGCGGGATGCGGGTTGAAGGCCCCGCCCGCGGCTCCCCGGTCCGGCGCGCCCGGCGAGGTGGAACGTGTTGTCGCGACGGTGCGCAAGGGCGGCGTGGAGGTCGTCTGGGAAGCCCCGAGGCGCGGCGTCCGTCCCGAAAAGTACGTTGTGCTGCGCAATGCGGAAAGGCTGGGCGAGCCGGGTTGCGACGGCTGCCCCATCCGTTACGAGCCCGTCGCCACCGTTCTCGCGGACACGGCGGGCCCGGACGGTTTGTACACATACATGGATTCGTCCACGAAACCGGGATACCGGTATCGATACACCATTTCGGCCACGGCGCCCGGCGGGCCCGCCGGCGGCAGGCCAAAGCCCGCTATGGTTGAATACGACCTGGAGAATTGAATGCCCGTAAACCTCAGGATACAAAACAACCTTTCCAAGGCGAAACAGTCCGGAAACCTCGTACGCATCGAGCGGGAACTGGCGGACATCGACCTGGACTGGGCCGAAGGGTTTGTCCTGGATTACAACGAGGACTTCGTCCTCGTGCATCGTATGGACGACCGGGTGCTGATGGACGGTTACGAGATACTGCGGACCCTGGACCTGTACGAGGTGGAGAACCCCGCTCCCAACCAGGAATTCAAGGAAAAGGCCCTGGAGTTACGGGGGCAGGGCCGGCGCCATCCCGACGGCGTGGACATGACCAGCCACAAGACCATTTTGCAAAGCGTGTGCGAGCATTATCCCCTGGTGGTGCTGTACAGGGAACTGGAAGATCCCGACGTCTGCGAGATAGGCCGCGTTCGGGCGGCCGGGGACCACTCGTGCTTCCTGGACGAGATCGACCCGGACGCGAAATGGCGTGAGGATGTGTTCGAGCTCCCTTACTTCGAGATAACCCGGATGTGCTTTGACGGCGCGTACGAGCAGGCCCTGGCCATGGTGGCCGGCATGTACCCGTGGTCGGGCAAAAAGAACCGATAGGCCCGAAAGGGCGCGACAACCCCGGCACTTCGAGGCTACATGAACCATTTCGAGTACAAAGGCGACGATCTCTATTGTGAAGACGTGGCTCTCGCCGACGTCGCACGGCAGGTGGGGACCCCGTTTTACGTGTACAGCGCGGCGACATTGACCCGGCATTTCGAGGCGTACGACAAGGCCTTTTTCGGCAAGGACCACCTCATCTGCTACTCGGTCAAGGCCAATTCCAACCTCGCGGTGCTGCGGCTGTTCGGTAAACTGGGCAGCGGTCTGGACATAGTCTCCGGCGGCGAACTGTATCGCGGCCTGGCCGCCGGCGTAACCCCGGACAAAATCGTGTACTCCGGGGTGGGCAAGACCGCCGGGGAAATCGATTATGCCCTGTCCACCGGCATCCTCATGTTCAACGTGGAGTCCGAGCAGGAACTGGACCTCCTTCAGGCGCGGGCCAGGGAGGCGGGCAGGCGTGCTCCCATTTCCCTGCGTGTGAACCCGGACGTGGATGCCGGGACGCATCCCTACATCTCCACGGGTATGAAGAAGAACAAGTTCGGCATCGGCAAGGACCGGGCCATCGAGGCGTACAAGAACGCACTGGCCATGGACAACATCGACGTCGTGGGCATCGATTGCCACATCGGCAGCCAGATCACCCAGGTGGGACCGTTCGAGGAGGCCGTGGCCAGCCTGCGCATGCTCCTGCGGGAACTGCGGGAACTGGGCGTGGACGCGAAGTACCTGGACGTTGGCGGCGGCCTGGGTATCATGTACGACGACGAGACCCCGCCCGAGCCCGCGGATTACGCCAGGGCCATCAGTCGCGCTTTGGACGACGTGCCCCTGACCATCATCTGCGAGCCGGGCCGCTCTATCGTGGGCAACGCCGGCGCTCTTGTGTACCGGGTGCTCTACAGGAAGACTGGCGGCATGAAGGACTTCGTGGTGGTGGACGCGGGCATGAACGACCTGGCACGGCCGTCCATGTACCAGGCGTACCATGGAATCCAGCCCGTGAAAATGCGGGGCGCTGCCAAATACAAGGCGGACGTGGTCGGCCCGATCTGCGAGTCCGGCGACTTCCTGGCCCGGGACCGCGAGATCGAGGAGCCGGAGCAGGGCGACCTCCTGGCCTCCATGAGCGCCGGAGCCTACGGGTTCACCATGGCGTCCAACTACAACTCCCGGCCCCGCCCTCCGGAGGTCATGATCTCCGGTGACCGTGTTTTCGTGGTGCGCAGCCGCGAAACCAGGGAGGACCTGGTCCGGGGCGAGTCCATACCGGACTTCCTGGAGTAGTATGCGATGGACGGCTTCGTCTTCTACAAAATGAGCGGGTCCGGCAACGACTTCATCGTGGCGGACAACCGGAACGCCGCCATCACCCGGGACAGGATGCCAGAACTGGCGGCGCGGCTGTGCCGCAGGAAACTCTCCGTGGGCGCCGACGGCCTCATCCTCATCGAGAACACGGACAACCCGGACGCGGACTTCGTGTGGCGGTTTTTCAATTCGGACGGCAGCGCGGCCGAGATGTGCGGCAACGGCGGCCGCTGCGTGGCCCGGGCGGCGTACATGCTGGGAATCGCCGGGTCGAAGATGGCCTTTGAAACCGTGGCGGGCGTAATCCGCGCGGAGGTGACCGACGGCAGGGTCAAGCTGGAGATGACCACGCCGTTCGACCTGCTGCCGGATTACGTGCTGGACGTGGACGGCAGGCAGGTGCCGGTGGGCAGCGTGAACACGGGCGTGCCCCACGTGGTCGTGCCCGTGGGCGATATCGGGAACCAGGACATCACCGGCCTGGGCAGGCTCATTCGCTTCCATGACCGATACCAGCCCGCCGGAACCAACGTGAACTTCGCGCAGGTTACCGGCATCGGCGAAATCTCCGTGCGCACTTACGAACGGGGCGTGGAGGACGAGACCCTGGCCTGCGGCACCGGAGCGGTGGCTTCCGCCCTGATCGCGGCGGCCAGGGATCCGGCTCACCAGTCGCCGGTTCGGATAAAGACCCGGTCCGGGGAATTCCTGGACATCCATTTCTCGAAAACCGGCGACGGGTTCGGTCCGGTTTTTCTGGAAGGGGGCGCCAACCTTGTGTACAAGGCGGATTTGGGTCCGGATGCGATGTAGGGGCTTCACGAAAACGGAAACAGCACGCCCGGTGCCGCCGGAATCGAACAGGGCGGGCGAATGGTGAACAAAAACGAGACAGTAAAGGTGAGACACGCATGAAGATCGAAAAATCCGACAGGCTCAGGGCGCTGCCTCCCTACCTCTTCAAGGAACTGGACCGCAAGAAGGCCGAGGTCAAGGCCAGGGGCGTGGACATCATCGACCTGGGCGTGGGCGACCCGGATCTGCCCACGCCGCAACACATCATCGACGCGCTGGGCAAGGCGGCCGCCGATCCCGCGACGCACCGCTATCCGTCCTACTCCGGTATGGGCGCGTTCAACCATTCCGTGGCCCGGTGGTACAAGACCCGCTTCGGCGTGGACCTGGACGCGGGCGACGAGGTCATCACCCTCATCGGCTCCAAGGAGGGCATCGCCCATATCCCCCTGGCGTTCATCAACCCGGGCGACGTCGGCCTGTGTCCCAGCCCGGCCTATCCGGTATACGCCATCGGCGTGCAGTTCGCCGGCGGCGCCCCGTACTTCATGGACCTTCTGGAGGAAAACGGGTTTCTGCCGGACTTTTCCGCCATTCCCGACGAGGTGGCCGGATCCGCCAGGCTCATGTTCCTGAACTACCCCAACAACCCGACGGCGGCGGTGGCGGACCACGACTTTTTCAAAAAGGTGGTGGAGTACGCCAACAAACACGACATCATCGTCTGCCACGACGCGGCGTACACGGAAATGGCCTTTGACGGGTACTCGCCACCCAGCTTCCTGGAGGTCCCGGGTGCAAAGGAAGTCGGCATCGAATTCCACTCCCTGTCCAAGACCTACAACATGACCGGCTGGCGACTGGGTTTCGCGGTGGGCAACGCGGACGTGATCGCCGGTCTGGGACAGGTCAAGAGCAACATCGACTCCGGTGCGTTCGACGCCATCCAGCACGCGGGCATCACCGCGCTGGACAGCGACCAGCAGTGCGTGCGGGACATGCAGGCGGTGTACGAAAAGCGCCGCGACGTCCTGTGCGAGGGGCTCAAGAGCCTGGGTTTCGCGGTCACCGCGCCCAGGGCCACCTTCTACGTCTGGTTCCGGGTGCCCGATGGCCATACCTCGGCGGGTTTCGCCGGCAAACTGCTGGAGGAGACCGGCATCGTATCCACACCCGGCAACGGCTTCGGCGCGGCGGGCGAGGGCTACGTGCGCATGGCACTGACCCGGGACGAGGACAGGATGCGCGAGGCCGTGGAGCGGATCAGGGGCATTGATCTGTAGCGAGGTGTACATAGGTTTCGGTTCCAACATGGGGGACCGCCGGGCCAACTGCCTCGCCGGGCTTCACCTCATGGCGGAAAAGGGCGCGTGGCGCCTGCTATCCGTGTCGCCGCTGTATCTCACCGAACCCGTGGATTACCTGGACCAGGACTGGTTCGTGAACGGCGCGGCGCGGGTGGAAACCGACCTTGAACCCCTAGCCCTGCTCGGGGAGATGAAGGAGACGGAACGGGTACTGGGCCGGGACGTCAACGGCGTGAGGTTCGGACCCCGCCCCCTGGACATGGACATCCTGTTTTTCGGGAACCTTGTCCGGGAAGGGCCGGATCTGGAGATACCGCATCCCAGGCTCCACAAAAGACGGTTTGTTCTTTTGCCGCTTTGTGATATAGCTCCGAAACTGGTTCACCCCATCCTGGGAACCGCGGTGGACCGGCTTGTCGCCGAACTGTCCCCCGACGAACAGGAGGTGCGTCCACTGTGATCATCGGACTTTTCAGGCTTCTGGTGTTTCTGGGCATCCTGTACCTGGCCTACCGCGCCGTCCGGGCGGTGCTGCCGGGCCCGGGGCGCTACGACCGGCAGCAGGGCAGGGAGATCGACGACACCATGGTCAAGGACCCGGAGTGCGAGGTCTACATCCCCGTGCGCCAGGGCATCCCGGCGAAAGTGGACGGCGAAACCCAATACTTCTGCAGCGAGAAGTGCAGGGACGCATATCTGGCCAAACACAAGTAAATGAACGGGGGCGGGCAGGGTCCCGGTCCCGACCACAGGAGGATTCGTTCATGAAGTTTTTCATCGACACGGCCAACATCGACGAAATCAGGGAAGCCTACGCCATGGGCGTGGTGGACGGCGTCACCACCAACCCGTCCCTCATCGCCAAGGAGGGCCGTGAGTTTCGCGAGATCATCGACGACATCGTGAAAGTGGTGGACGGCCCCATAAGCGTGGAGGTCGTGAGTACGGACCACGACGGCATGGTCAGGGAGGCGAAGGAATTCGCCAAAATCAGCGACAACATCGTCATCAAGGTTCCCATGATCCCCGAGGGCGTCAAGGTCACCAAAACCCTGTTCGAGGAAGGCATCAAGACCAACGTCACCCTGGTCTTCAGCCCCCTGCAGGGCCTCATCGCCGCCAAGGCGGGCGCCACCTACGTGAGCCCCTTTGTGGGCAGGCTGGACGACATCCACCACGAGGGCATGGAGCTCATCGAGCAACTGGTCACCATCTACGCCAACTACGCCTTCGACACCGAGGTCCTGGTTGCCAGCGTGCGCAGCCCCATGCACGTGCTGGACGCGGCCCTCATGGGCGCGGACGTGGCAACCATCCCCCTTGGCGTCATCAAGAAGATGATGGGACACCCCCTCACCGACAAGGGACTTCAGGCATTTCTGGACGACTGGAAGAAGTGCGCGGTGAAGTAGCCCGGAAAGGCTTCGGCCATGAGCACCAGCAGCAGCGACCGCATCCAGAAATGGCTGCATCCCAACAGCCTTACGCTATACCGCGTGGCAGCGGTTCCCGCGCTCATCCTCCTGTTGCTCTACCCCAACCGGGTGTTCACGATCCTGGCCATGGTGGTGTTTTCCGCCGCGGCCATCACGGACTACCTGGACGGGTGGGTGGCCAGGAAATACGGCCTCACGTCCACCATGGGCAAGTTCCTGGACCCCCTGGCGGACAAGCTGCTCATGGCGTCGGCGCTGATCATGCTGACCGGAGTGGGATGGGCGCCCGCATGGCTGGTGTGCGTCGTGGTGGGCCGGGAGATCGCGGTGACCGGGTTGCGGGCCATAGCCGCGGAAAAGGGGATCGTGATCTCGGCAAGCAACCTGGGCAAGTACAAGACCGGGTTTCAGATCGCGGCGATCATCCCGTTGCTCCTGCACTATTCATACTTCGGGGTGAACTTCCATGCCATCGGCACGGTAGTGCTTTACATCGCGCTGGCGATGACCATCTTCTCGGGAGTTGACTACTTCGTGAATTTCTTTCGGTTGATCCAGGAGTGAGATTTTTGGTAACGCGTTGAATTCACGGACATTGGTTTTGCTAGTAATTGGTTGGGCCGAGTCATTCGCCCGGGCAACGAAGCAAGTGAAAAAGTTGGTTTTTCGTTAAATTTGGGTATTGACAACGAACCGGCTTTGGATTAGGTATAGGCCCAACATTGAGCGGGAATAACTCAGTGGTAGAGTGCGACCTTGCCAAGGTCGAAGTCGCGGGTTCAAATCCCGTTTCCCGCTCCATTTTTATTTTGGCGGCATAGCCAAGTGGTAAGGCAGCGGTCTGCAAAACCGTTATACACCGGTTCAAATCCGGTTGCCGCCTCCACGCTAATTTCAAGGGCTT
Organism: Desulfatibacillaceae bacterium; assembly: GCA_046542385.1. GTDB lineage: Bacteria > Desulfobacterota > Desulfobacteria > Desulfobacterales > Desulfatibacillaceae > JBKHBM01. The sequence goes on from JBKHBM010000050.1 coordinate 19,091, forward strand.
ACGGGTTTCGCTCGTAAGCCCTTTTTAGTCGTCCCCCACACTATCCCCCCATGCGGTTGAGTTTTTTCATCCCCCCCGCCGCCCCCAGGCCGCCTCCCTTTCCTCTCCTCCTCTCTCCTCCCCGGCATCGCGGTAGTTGTCCAGGGCGTCGGACATGCTTCGCACCACCATGTTCACCAGTTCGGGCGGCTCCACCACCGTGGCTTCCGGGCCCAGGCTCATCACCCACTGGCGGATCTCGTCCAGTCCGGCAAGGTAAAAGGTCAGCTCGATGCCGCCGTCGTCCAGCTTCTCCGAACGCTGGCTCTCGTGCCAGACGCGTTCTCCGACCCAGCGCGACCATTCCGGGGAGATTCGAATGCGCACGGTGTACAGCTCCCTTGTCCGCATCACCTTGAAGCTGTGGCGAAGGTAGTCGTCCAGGGAGAAATCGTCCGGGATTTTGAAGGTCTCCTCGGTGACGTCCAGCATTTCGATGCGGTCCAGCACGAAGGTCCGGATTTCGCCGCGCAGGTGGCAGTGGCCGATGAGGTACATGGTGCCGTCAAAGAACCACACCTTGTACGGGTCCACCTTGCGCACCGTCTTCTTCTCGCTGTTCAGCGCGTGGTACACCATCTCCACGCGATGCCGGTTCGGGATGGTCCTGGAGAGATGGTTGAGCATCTCCCTGAATCGGGTGTAGTCCTTGTACGGCTTGATGCCCACGGAGAAGGAGGCCTGGACCGTTTCCAGAAAGCGGATGGTCTCCTGGGTCAGCGAGGCGCGGACCTTGTCGTGCAGGGACTTCAGGGAGTCGTGGAAGAAGGTCCCCTCGAATATTCTGGTGAAGTCGCTGTACAGGTGCAGGGCCATGAGTTCCGTGGGCGTGAACGGCGCGGGCAGCTTGAACTTGTAGCCGTCGACAAAGGCCCATTTCCTTCCCCCTTCGGCGGGTTCGTTCAGCAGGGGAAACCCCGCCAGTTGCAGCGCCTCGAGGTCCCGGTACACGGTCCGCCGGGTCACTTCCTCCAGTTCCGCGATTTCGTTCACGCTCAATCCGTTCCGGCTGGACTCGATGTGACGGAGTATCCGCCACTGCCGCGCCAATTGGTCCCCCCTCATGATGATTCTCCCTGCCTGGGTGATTGCGTACGGCAATCATACCATTTCAGGCAGGGAAAAGCCACGCCCTGGAATCATTCACGTGTTTGCCGGGTTCTCCTTCTTTCCCGCGGAATTCGCCAGGCCATTGACCACCTCGCCGTGTCCCTTCCTTGCGGCGGCCAGGTCCGGGTAACCTCCCGCCACCCGCAGATGACGGCCCCGGTGAATCCAGGTCTCGAAAACGTCCGCGCCGGCCCCGTTGTTTTGGGCGGTGAATCCCACGAAACGGGTTTCCACGCGAAACCCGTCCACTTCGTCCTCCTGAACCAGGCAGTCCTCGGCAAGTACGAAAGCGGCCCACTGCGTGGCGTCGGCAGGCTCGGGGTCTCCGTTTCTGAGCACGAAAAACGGCATGATGTTTCTCCTTTCCCAAAAAGGGTTCCTTCCGGATATCGCCCGGAAAAGGCTGTTGCCCAATGCGTGGGAAGGAGAGTAGGGCAGGCCGGTGTCAGATCCGGTCACACCGGAAAACAAATGTCAAAAAGCGTACAAAAAAGGTCAGATTCCGCAAAGAAGGCGGCCGGACATCCGGGATTCCGTTTTTTAAGGGGGCGTCCGTTTGCTGGGAATACGCATGCGGGCTTGCCCGGCGCGGACATCTGTGGCATATTCCTACGAAAATCATCGGTTTTCAGGCGGTTTCCGGAATGGTTCTCCCGTCCTCGCCGGTAATGCCCCAGGGGCGTCCGCCGGGCGGCGCCGGCAACCTCCGGCCCGGGGATGCGCCGCTCCGGTGATTCGGTGCCGGCCACAGGGCCTGGCAAAGGATCCGGGATTTTTGACACCGGCGTGAATCCGTAACGAAAATCAGGGAACGACCCATGAGAGGCTGCAAATTTCGAGTTTTTCAACGGGCTGTTACGGATTCAGGCCCGGGGAAAAGGCGGAGGAGGAATGCCGGCGTACGAAGAGCTGTTTTCCAGGAACCTGGGTGTCCTGGGTCGCAAGGAGCAGGAGAGGCTGCGGCATTCCCATGTTTTGATCGTGGGGTGCGGCGGGATCGGCGGCACCGTGGCGTCGGTCCTGGCGCGGGCCGGGGTGGGGCGGTTCACTCTCGTGGACCACGACGCCTATGACGCATCGAATACCAACCGGCAGATCGCGTGCTTTTCACACACGCTCGGGGAAATGAAGGCCGAGGCCGTGGCCGAGCACGTCCGGTCCATCAACCCGGAGGCGGAGGTATCCGCGAGGCCGGAGCTGTTGCCCCTGGAACGGGTGGAGCCGTTGGTGGCCGGTGCGGACCTGGTGTTTCCGGCGGCGGACGATTTCGCCTACAGCATCATGGTATTCCGTCAGGCCAGGAGGTTGGGCAAGCCGGCCCTGTTCGTGGTGCCGGCCGGCACCTGGGCCAACGTCAGCATGATCATGCCCGATGGACCTTCCGTGGAGGGCCTGCACGGCGTGCCCAGGCTGGACACGTACGAGAAGATGCGGGAGCTGTTTGAACGGCGCCGCTACAAGCTGGGCACCTTTTACTATGTGCCCGTGGCGGACTGGAGGCCGGATTACTACCGCAGGTTCATCGAGCGGGACGCCCCACCGACTCAGCTTTGTCCCACCGTATGGATCTGCTCGTCCATGGGCGCGTTCGAGGCGATCAAGGTGCTTTCCGGCAAATGGAAGCCGGTGGCCGCACCGCGTTACTGGGACATTACCGCCAACAGGATCCGCATACGCCGCGCGGGCGGCCTGTCCATGGACACCTTCATGGCCGTGCAGCGCAGGATATTTTACGCCCTGTTCCAGACGCCGCTGGCCCCCGCCATTGAATTCGGCCAGAACGTGTTGTGGAAACCATTTGGGTGGCTTGCGGATCGGGTGGAGAGGAAGGACCGGGAGGGGTGAGATCCCCGCTCACATTCCCAGCAGGGAGAACAGACGGGTTCTGAACTCTTCCGCGTCGAACCTGTCCGCGTCGGGCGCCACTCCGCCCGCCATCTCCGCGTGGCCGCCTCCGTGGCCCATGCCGGCAAGCGCCGTCTTCATGATGGCCGAAGCGTCCCAATTCGGGTTTTCGCTGCGTGCGGAAAAGCTGATCCGGCCGGCGTTGCTGGCGGAGAGTACCACGAAGTCGATCTCGTCCAATGCGAGCAAAAAATCCGCCAGGATGCCCATGAGGTTCCTTTCGCATCCGTTCGGGAAGTCGCACCACGCGAGCCTGTCCCGGTAGTTCACGTTTTCCAGCGCATGCCTGAAGTAGCCGAGGTCGGGAATTCTGAGATGGTTCCGCAGGATGGAGTTCACGTATGAGGTGTCGGCGACGCCGTGGCACCGGGCGTGAGCGGCGAGGTCCCTTTTCCCGGCGCCGCGTGTCAGTCGGGCGGTGTCCATGTTGATGCCCACCAGGAGCATGGTGGCCACATCCGGAGGTATTGGGGTTTTCGATTCCACGTATTAGTCGGTGATCATGGAGGCGCAGGCGCCGTAAGCCGGATCTGTGTGGACGTACGGGACGTCGTCCGGATCGGCCACCGCGTGGTGGTCTATCACCGCGAGTTCCTCGCCCGGAAGGTCGGTCACGTTGGCGTTGCCCTTGCAACCGTCCACCAGGATGATTCCGTGGGAGGTTTGAACATCCCACTGCTCATGGTGCCGGATGTCTATCAGCCTGTTGAAAAACGCGATCTGCGGCGTTGCACTTCATTTCTCGTCAGTGCAGCGTACCATAAGTACGCCTTATTCCTAGAAATTCGCGCGCCTTGCATCTCATCGTTTTTGAACAGGCTGCAAATCTCGAGTTTTTCAACGGGCTGCTATGGCGAGGTCTCTGATGCACCGGACCAGGGATTCGCGCTGCACCTCCTTTTCGTACACCATGCGCGCCGTCGCGCCATGGGCCTCGAACAGCCGGGCCAGGGCAAATGCCGAGGCGACCGCGTCGTGGTCCGGGAAGTCGTGGGTCTGTATGAACACGAAGTCCCGGTCCCCCACCAGGGCAAGAAGTTCGTCGAACCCCGGGATGGAGCGAGGATGTTCGTTCCTTCCCACGGTTCGCCTCCCTGTTACCGGTGCCTGCCGCCCAGGCCACGGACAGCAAGGGCCAGGGCCGCACAGAGAACGAAAAAGGCCGCCAGGGGCAGGGCGCCGCGGTTTTCGGGCCCGGGGGACGGATCGACAAAACAGCCGCCCGGTGCGTCGTACGGCGGGTATTCCTTGTAGCCGGTGAACGGGAAGTTGGACGTGTCGCCCGTTTCGGGTTCGGTGGCTCCCACGCCGAAGGAGGACAGGCTTTCCACCCGGGCGGTGACCCATCCACGGTCCCCGTCGCCCACGTAGTCGGTGCCCAGGATGTCCTCCGGGGGTACGACTTCGGTCTGCAGGTCGAACAGCAGGTGGGTCAGGCTTGGCGCCTTGCGCAGGTATTGCCTTTTGTCCTCCAGGTCGTTGATCCGGACCTCGCCCAGGTCGATGGGAACCGTGATTATGGCCTTGCCCTCCAGGAAGTCGTGGTCGTGGTGCGGATTGTTGGTTTCGAACATGGAAAGGGCGACCACGATGGGCGATCCCTCCACGATTTCCTCCTGGTCGGTCCTCCATTTGGCGCCGCGCTCTATGGTCATGTTGTCGTCGGACCTGGCCTCGAGCATTTCCTCGTCCACGCTTCCGGCGGGGAACTCGCCGTATCCGCCAAGAGTGAGGTCGTCCGTCATGGCGGTGGCCTCGAGGCCGAGGAGGGTGGAGGTGAACACCCTGTTGTGGTGGGTCGGATTCTGGGTCATGTCCAGGCTGACGTTGGTCACCGGCAATGGCCCCTGGATCACGGTGCTGGCCCTGTATTCGGGCATGTACGCCACGATGGTGTAGGTGGGCCAACCCGGATGCGCCGGCAGGTCGATCCGGAACTGGCCATCCGCGGTCTTGATTTCCCCGGCGTTGACGTGGTCGCCGTCGGCGTCGCCGTGGCACAGGGCCACGGTGACCGTCCGGGTGAGAGCCACGGGGTTGCCGTTGATCGAAGCTGTGACCTGCCCGGTGACGTGTGCCGTGGGGTCCGCCGCCTCCAACTCGATGACACCCGGCACGGTGGCGTTTTCGATGTCCCTTGTGGTGAATCGTTTGGCCACGTAGCCGGGGTGTGATGCCTGGAAACAGTAGGTGCCGGTGTCGGGCAGAACAAACGCGAAGTTACCCTGGGCGTTTGACTGGGTGGCGGCTTCCATGGAGTGGGGGTAGATGAGCCGCACGTCGGCCCCGGGCAGCGGAGATCCCTGGGACCACAGGGTGGCTCCAGTGGCCACGCCGTTGAGGACGCCGATCCGGCCCATGGGCCGGGGCTTGTAGATGTTGTACCCGTCCACGAGCAGCTCCTTGTTGTAGGTCTCGAAAACGACCCAGAACTGCAGGTTCTCGTCCACGTTCGCGGGTGGCGTGTAGTTCACGCTCCCTCTGCCGTCATTGCCCACCACTGTCAGTGGATCCACCTGGCCGTGGGTGGAGGGCGTCGCGGACAGCTCGGTTCCGGTGCCGTCCACCTTATCCCAGAGAGTGACGGTGTAGATGGCGCCCACGGGTGCTCCCATGACCGTGAAGGTCGTTGTGGGACCTCCTTCCATCATGGCATGGTCCGGGGTGTCGATGACGGGCGGCACGTAAACCACGTGCCGGTCCGTACCGCCCTCTCCGCCTATGCTGTCCGTGGCCGTGATGGTATAGGCGCCGGAAAACAGACCGGTGGAGGGTGCGGTGAAGGTGTATTGCTTGCCCTGTTGTTCGATGGAAGGGGCTGGGTCGTTCGGGCCCTGCACCGACCACGTGTAGGTGGTGAAATCGCCCCCGGCGGCGTCGAGGATGAGTTCGTGGTCCGGCAGGACGATTTGGGCCAGGTCCTCCTTGCCGTCGATGTAGACCCTGTTGAAAATGTGGATTCCCTTGGTGTAGGTATCCGTACCCCCTGCGGCCGTGAACTTCAGCGTTACGGTGTAGTGGGACGGGTTGGACGGTACCGCCTCGGGCGCGGTCCAGTCCACGGCGCGGGTGGAGGCCCGCCGGGGGGCCCCCGTCTCGAATTCCCAGAGGTACTCGGAGCCGGGGAGCTCGGCGGGACCGGTGAACGTGTGCACGGTTCCGGCCCGGATGCTCGTTTCATCGACGGTGATCTGCGCGAAGGCGGCCACCGGCGTCAGCAGCAGAAGACAAAAGGCCAGGGCCGTGGCGAAAACGTGCGGTCTGTCGGGTCTCATACGCTTTCTTCATGAGGCTTGGGGTTCCTGTGGAAGACGCCGGACATCGTCGATGCCGGCCACGGCTGCGCCTGGTGCGTCAGCGGAGCCCGCGCCGGTTTATCGGAACCTATGGTATTGGAAATTCCGGGAATAGTTCACCAACCATAGAAAAAATTCTTGCCGCTTGCAATGATTTTTTCCGGTCGTGGTATCCGCCCCAGTGAATAGTCTCCCCGGGGGCGTGCGCAGGGACGTGAAAGTCCCCGGCCTGTATACCCTTGCGTGCCCGCTTGACGCATGCCCCGTTTTTGGATTACTACATGGCCACCGGCGGGCGGCAATTTGCGGGATCGCTTGCCGGAATGCCAACCTGAATCCGTGAGCGGTCTCAGGTGCCAATTCATGAAAGGTTCATATCCATGCACAGGGAGAAGGTCGTTAATGTCCTGAACGGAATTCTGGCTGTTATTTTATGCGGGGTGCTGGTCGCGGCCGCGGGTTGCTCCGGCTGGCCGTCCATGGAGGAAGAGGAGGCGCCGGAAGGGCCGACCACCATTTCAACCGCCTTCGACGGTGAGCAGGCGGCCGTGGTAAGGGTTCTCGAATTCAATTCGGCGGGATGGGCCGCCGGGGACGTGGACTGGATCATGGCCTCCTGGCATCCCCGGGCGGCAGTGGTCACGGAAAAGGGGGGCGAGCCGGTTTCCCGCGAGGAATACCGCCGTTTCGTGACGAACGCCATATCGGACATGGAAGGCGTGGAATACTCGGACTTCAAGGCATTCGATATCGCCCCGGACACGGCGGCGGTCACCTGCGCCCGGCGGATGGTGCGACACGGAGTTACGGACAGGGCGACGCTTCGGTACACCCTGGTCCGGCATGAGGGCATCTGGCTTCTCGAAAAGAACGAATACAAGTAGCGGACACGGGTTTTTCGGACCTTGTTCGCCCGACCCGCCGAAAATTCTTTTCATGTACGCGCGCCATTTGGTATGTTGATGCCGGACAATCCCCGGGACGTGGCGGCGCCGGGGATTTCGCGCCATGCCCGCCGCTCTCCTGTTCCCTTACCCGGGAGTCTGTTCCGCGTCCCGTCGGCATGAGCCTGAATCCGTGAGCGGTCTCAGGTAGTGCGGATGCAAGGAAGAGGCCCGCCGGCTGTACTGAGGTACGTCGGCCGGGTTCTGACGCCTCAGACGCGCTGCATGAGGCCGCGCCGAAAGCCGAAAAATCCTTTCACCCGTCGGGTGAACCCGGAGATTCGTGTAGAAACAAACGAAAAGCCAATATAATCCATGCTTTTCATGGGTTATCCTAAACTTTCGTCACGGATTCAGGATGAGGTATGATGGAGGTCATCACCACGCATAACAGCTCGGATTTCGACGCCCTGGCCTGTCTCGTGGCAGGCGGGCTGATATACCCCGGGGCGGCGATGGTGCTGCCGTCGCGGGTCAACCCCAACGTGAAGGCGTTCTTGTCCATCCACAAGGACATGTTCGACCTTTGCGACGTGAAGAGCGTGGACATGGACCAGGTCCGGCGGCTGGTGGTGGTGGACACCAACCAGTGGTCGCGCCTGGACCGCTTCAAGCCGTTGAAGGGGCGGGAAGACCTGGAGGTCCACGTTTGGGACCACCACATGGCGCCCTCGGACATGAGCCCCTGCTTCTCGGCCGAGGAGCCCGTGGGAGCCTGCGCCACCCTTTTCGTCAGGGAAATCCAGAGCCGGGACATCGAGCTCACTCCCATACAGGCCACCCTGTTTCTGGCCGGGATCTATGAAGACACCGGCAACCTGACCTTTTCCAACACCACACCCGAGGACGCCAGGGCAGTGGCCTACCTGCTGGAACACGACGCCGACCTTTCCGTGCTCCAGACCTTCCTGCGACCCTCCTACGGAGCCCGGCAAAAGGACGTGCTGTTCGACATGCTGAGCAGGGCCAGCCGCGTCAAGGTGAACGGGTTTCGCGTGAGCGTGGCCGACATCGAACTCGAAGGCCACGTCAACGGCCTGTCCCTGGTGGTGCACATGTACCGGGACATCCTGAACGTTGACGCGGCTTTCGGTATTTTCATGGATGAAACGAAAAACAGGTGCATCATCATAGGTCGAAGCGCCGTGGACGCCGTGGACGTGGGCGCCATGATGCGCACAATGGGGGGAGGCGGCCACCCCGCCGCCGGCTCGGCCCTTCTCAGGGACGTCAAGGCGGAAGGCGTCCGGAAATGGATAATGGAGCTCATCCGCGACAGCCAGCGCACCGTGGTGCACGTGGGCGACCTCATGTCCTTTCCAGTGGAAACCGTGGATACGGAAACCCCCATGGAAGAGGTATACGGGATCCTGGAGAACAAGGGGTATTCCGGTATGCCGGTGACCAACGGCGACGGTCAGCCCGTGGGAATCATCTCCCGCAGGGACTTTTCGCGCATGCGCAAGGACAGCCAGTGGCAGTCCCCTGTCAAGGCCTTCATGTCGGACAGAATCGTCGTGGTGCCCCCGGACATGAGCGTGCCCGACGCCAGCAAGCTGCTGGTCAAGCATGACATAGGCCGGCTTCCGGTCATGGAGGACGGCGCCATCATCGGCATATTCACCCGTTCCGACGCCATGCTTTATTACTATGACATGTTACCCGAGTAAGCGAGGAATCAAGTGCAGACCGCAAAAGACATAATGACCAGGGAAGTGGTTTCCGTGGGGCCCGAAACCGAAGTCGCGGAGGCGGCCCGGCTGCTGCTGGAAAGACACATCAACGGCGTGCCCGTGGTGGACGAAGCCGGACAACTGGTGGGCATCCTGTGCCAGAGCGATCTCATATCGCAGCAAAAGAGATTGTCCTTGCCCAGCCTGTTCACCACCCTGGACGGATTCATCCCGCTGACCTCCCTCAAAAAAGTGGAGCGGGAAATCGAGAAAATGGCCGCGGCCACGGTGGGGGACCTCATGACGAAAAAGGTGCGCTCCGTGGAGCCCGACACCGGAGTGGACGAGATAGCAACGCTCATGGTGAACAAGAACTACCACACCATACCCGTGGTGGACGGCGGCAAGCTGGTGGGCGTGGTGGCCAAGGAGGACATCCTCAAGACCATGACGGGATGAGCTGGGGCCTGCTCTTCACCACCCGAGACCGCTCGCGGATTCAGGTTTCAAGCCGGCAACGAACACCCGATTGCCAGTCGCAGCGGGCCGGCTTCCGCAAATGAACGATGCGGAATGAATCTCCCGTCGCCTCCGGGATGCCCCGGCGAGGCAGGGTTGTACGTACCCGTTGCCAATGCCGGCTTTCTTCCGGTCGCCAATCCCGCTGTCACGCGCCAGCACGTTGACCGGGTTGGTTGCCGGGCCTTTCTTTGGACCAATCTACCGAGACAGCGAGCAACGTACATGGAATTCGAGCCGGAAAAGGGTGTGGTGGAGGTGGACGGCGCGGACGTGGAGTACCTTCGCTGGCCGGGGGAAGGGCCGCCTCTGGTCATGCTGCATGCCACGGGTTTTCTGCCCTGGTTGTGGCTGCCGGTGGCTAGCGGGCTGGAAGGGCGGTTCGACGTGTACGCTCCCTATTTTTGCGACCACAGGGATGCTGATCCGCATGAGGGCGGTTTGAGTTGGGCCGTGCTGGCAAGGGACCTCGTGGACATGCTTGGCGGCATGGGTATCAGGCGCCCCATGCTTACGGGCCACTCCATGGGAGGCACCGTCGCCGCCCTGGCCACGGCGGCTTATGGACTGGCCACGGAGAGGATGGTGCTCATCGAGCCCATCTTCCTGCCCGATCCGGCGTATACCATGGACATGGGCGTGGACGACCATCCTCTGGCAAGCAGGTCCATCCGCCGCCGCAATTCCTGGGAAGACCGGCGGGCGGCCCGGGACTACCTGAAGTCAAAACGCCTGTTCGCGTCCTGGGACGAGGAAATGCTGGATCTGTACGTGCGATACGGCATGGTTTCCGGGGATGGAGGAGGGCTGACCCTGGCCTGCCAGCCCGGCCGCGAGGCAGCCCTGTTCATGGGAAGCCGACACATGAATCCCTGGCCATTGTTGCCAGACGTCTCCTGCCCCACCCTGATCCTCGAGGGGGAGACAAGCGAAAACAGGAGTTTCATAGACCTCGGCCACGCGGCGTCCCTCATGCCGGACGCGCGGCACCACATGGTACAGGGGGCCGGGCACCTGGTCCCCATGGAAAAACCCGGCGAAGTGGCCCGGCTGCTCCTGGAGTTCCTGTAACATCCTGTTGAAAAAACCATCCGCTGCGTACGCCGCGTCTCCCGCCGATGCGGCGGACCATGAATACGCCAACCTCCTCCGGATTGGCGCGCCCTGCACCCCGTCCTTCCGGAGCAGGCAGTTATTTCCGGGTTTTTCAACGGACTGGCAACCGGACAAACAGGGAAGTCGGACCTCAAACCCGGTTGTGTTCGGTGAAGTGTGCCATGTTGGACCCGGACGCAGCCAACACAGCCATGCGTTCGATCGCGAAAAGATGTCAGTTCAGGTATCGCCTGATTCTTGCCATCAATCTTCTCTTTTCAAGAGGTTTCGTTACATAGTCATCCGCGCCGGCCTCCAGGGACGAAACCTCGTTTTCCACCTCGTCCCTGGCGGTGATCATGATTATCGGGATGTAGCGCAGGGACAGATGGGACTTGAGCTTCTTGATCACCGAAAGCCCTGTCATCTGGGGCATTACGTTGTCCAGCAGGATGAGGTCCGGTTTTCTCTGGTGGGCCGTGCGCAGGGCTTCCAGGCCGTCCCCGGCCAGCAGCACGTCATAGCCCTCCGCCTCCAGGACATGCTTGAGCATGGACCGGACGGTGGCGCTGTCGTCAGCCACCAGGATCCTTTTGGGCCTTGCCGGCCCGATCGGGGGTTTCATGGCATCCCGGGCCCCGGCCGACGGAGCGGCATCGTTCCCGGTTTCCTCGACGGCCATCCCACTGTCGGGGTCCGCGGTGGTTTTCGCGGTTTGCGGCGCGTCCGCCGGTGTGGGGGCCACCCGAAGGACCTCTTCCACCGTGGTGACGCCGGCAAGGACCTTTTCCAGTCCGTGCATCATCAAGGGCCTGTATCCGTCCTTTCGCGCAATTTCCAGGAGTTTTCCGTCTCCACCTTTTCCGGACTTGACCACCTCCCTCAGCGCCGGGGTCATGGAGATGAGTTCGAAAATGCCCGCCCGGCCGCTGTATCCGGAAAACTGGCAGACTTCGCAGCCTTTTCCCTTGAACAGCCGGGGGTTTTTCACATCCGGCCGCAGGTGCGCGACCTGCTTCCAGGCAGCCTCTGCCTCGGGATCGGGCGTCTTGCAGGAGGCGCACACCGTGCGCACCAGCCTCTGGGCCACCACCGCTGAAAGGGACGAGGCGATCAGGAATGGTTCCACAGCGAGGTCGAACAGCCTGTCCACGGCGGATGGCGCGTCGTTGGTGTGCAGCGTGGACAGGACCAGGTGGCCGGTCTGGGCCGCGTTGAACGCGATCTCCGCGGTTTCCTGGTCCCTGATTTCCCCCACCATGATGATGTCCGGATCCTGACGCAGGATGGATCGCAGGCCCGAGGCAAAGGTTATGCCCGCCCTGGGGTTGATCTGCACCTGGTTTATGCCCCGCATGTCATACTCCACGGGGTCCTCCACGGTGACGATGTTCACCTGGCTGGTATGCAGCCTCTTGAGCGAGGCGTACAGCGTGGTGGACTTGCCGCTGCCCGTGGGCCCGGTTACCAGCACGATTCCCGATGTGCCGGACAGGGCTTTGCCGTATTGTGCGAAAACGTCGTCGGACAAGTCCACCATTTCCAGATGCACGTTCGCGTTTTCCGGATCCAGTACGCGGATGACGACCTTTTCTCCATAGGAAGTGGGAATGGTGGAAATCCGGAGGTCGTAACATTTGTTGTCCTTTCTGATCTTGGCCCCGCCGTCCTGGGGCTTGCGGCGGATGGAAATGTCCAGGTCGCCGATCACCTTGATCCGGGACACGATACCCGGCGCCAGGTGCTTGTCCAGGCGCATGGTCTCGCGCATGATGCCGTCCACGCGGTATCGCACCACCACCACGTCCAGTTGCGGCTCCACGTGGATGTCGCTGGCGCCCAGCTTGATGGCGTCGGCCAGTATGGCGTTGACCAGTTTGATTATCGGTGAACGCGTGGACAGGACTTCCAGTTGCTCGGTCTCCTTATCCGGAGTGTTGGCCCTGGGAATCAACTCGATCAGGTCGTCCATGGCGGGCGCCTTGTCCACTTCTTCCGCCAAACGGCCCGAATGGTAGTATTTTTCTATCGTGTGCAGGATGTCCGTACGCGGAGCAGCCACCCGCCGCACCTTCATGCCGCTGGCGAAACGGACGTCGTCCACGGCGAACACGTTCAACGGGTCTTCCATGGCCACATACAGCTCGTTGTCCTTGATCTTCACGGGCACCAGGTTGTACATGTCGGCCGTGTTCCAGGGTACCTTACGGATCACGTCATCAGGTATTTTTGGACTTCGGAGACGGATGTAGGGTATCTTCAGTTGACCGGCCAGGGTATGGGCAATCTGGAATTCGTCCACGGCGCCCATTCCGATGAGAATCTGGCCGAGGCGGCGTTCCGAGGCCTTCTGCATTTCCAGCGCCTCGTCCAGGGTCTTTTGGTCGATCACTCCCGCGGCGAGAAGACACTCCCCCAGGCGGGCGCGGCCGTTTCGGCTGCCGTTTGTTTTGCTCTTGACCATGGTTTCCATGATTGCCTCCGGATGGTTGTTTCATGTCCGGGCCTGGACCCGGTGACAGGGCGACGGATCGCCACCTGTGTAACAAAGAGAAGCAAGCATCGTGCCTTTATGTATTTATTGAATGATAACAACATATTATATATAAAGATATGGGGCCGACAAGTTAGGGTGCCCGCCGGAAGGCGGATGGACACGGGCAGGGTCCGGGGGTCGGAAGCATTGCCGTACGCCGGTCTTTGGAGGTCATTGCTTCGCCCTGGGCCGGAGCCGTCCATTCAAACGATTGACGGTTTATTCCTCTGGTCCGCCAATATGCCGACGTGATCAGGGGCTTTTGGGGGCCCGCACGCAAAGGATGCGGAATCGGGTTTTCCAGGGGGGCCGTCGCACGGAAAAGATTCCCTGAGTCCGTGACGAAGATATTGAAACAACTTTCAAGAGTCCCATAAGTCGGACTCTTTTGCGTGTTCTTGAACAAATCTTCGTTTCATCCGGTGGGTGAAAGGATTTTTCGCCCTCCGGGGCGGCCTCATGCGGC
>JBKHBM010000173.1:0-7212 GCA_046542385.1 Desulfatibacillaceae bacterium
CCTCGGAATTCGTGCGCCTTGCATCTCATCGTTTTTGAACAGGCTGTAAATCCCTGGTTTTTCAACGGGCTGATACAGGGGGTCGGTCGCACCGGAAAGCCGATCCGCCGCGGCACGGGAGGGGACATGAACGATCCGGCGGGACCCTGGCCGGTCCCGCCGGACCCCGCGTCGTCACTTGTGGCTGGAACCCAGTCCCGCCTTGATGAACTCCCGGTTCAAACGGGCGATGTGGGTGATTTTGATCTCCTTGGGACACTCGGCCTCGCACTCCCGCTCGTTGGAGCAATTGCCGAAGCCGCATTCGTCCGCGGTGTGCAGCATGGCCAGGGCCCGGCGCGCAGCCTCGGGCCCACCCTGGGGCAACTGTGCCAGATGGCTCACCTTGGCGGACAGAAACAGCATGGCCGAGGCATTGGGGCACGCGGCGACACAGGCCCCGCAGCCTATGCACTGGGCGGCGTCCATGGCCGATTCCGCGCGCTCCATGGGGACGGGTATCGTGTTGGCGTCCGGCGCGCCTCCCGTGTTCACGGAGACGTAGCCGCCGGACGCGATGATCCTGTCGAACGTGGAACGGTCCACCACCAGGTCCTTGACCGCCTTGAACGCACGGGCCCGCCATGGCTCGATGACCAGGGTGTCCCCGTCGTCGAAATGCCGCATGTGCAACTGGCACAGCGTGGTCGCCGGCTCCTTGCCATGGGCGCGTCCATTCACCATGGCCCCGCACATGCCGCAGATTCCCTCGCGGCAGTCGTGGTCAAAGGCGATTGGCTCCCCGCCTTCCAGCGTGAGTTTGTCGTTCACCACGTCCAGCATCTCAAGAAACGACATGTCCGTCGAGATGCCGTCGGCCTTGTACGTCTCCAGCCGGCCCTTGTCCTTCGACCCGTTCTGGCGCCACACCTTGAGTGTAAGATTTATAGTCCGGCTCACTTGTAACTCCTTTGCGTAAGCTTGACGTTTTCAAAGACCAGCGGCTCCTCGTGCCGGACCGGCTTTTCACCGTCGCCGGTATACTCCCATGCCGCCACGTGGCAGAAGTTCTCGTCGTCGCGCAGAGCCTCGTTCTCCTCGGTCTGGAACGCCTCGTTGAAATGCCCGCCGCACGATTCACGGCGCTCCAGGGCGTCCCGCGCCATCAATTCCGCGAATTCCAGAAAGTCCGCGAGGCGTCCCGCCTTCTCCAGGGACTGGTTGACGTCTGCGGCCGCGCCGGGAACCAGCACGTTCTCCCGGAACTCTGCGCGCAACTCCGGGACCTTCTGAATCACGTGTTCCAGTCCTTCGTCGTTGCGGGACATGCCGCAGTAATCCCACATGAGCTTGCCCAGTTCCCGGTGGATGTCGTCCACCGTGCGTTTCCCCTTGATGGAAAGAAGATGCCGCATCTCCTCCTTGACCAGGTTCTCGGAATCGCGAAACGCCGCGTGATCCGTGGACACTGCCGGAAGGTCGGCGTCGGCCAGGTACCCGCCGATGGTGTAGGGCAGCACGAAGTAGCCGTCAGCGAGACCCTGCATGAGGGCGCTTGCGCCGAGACGGTTGGCGCCATGGTCCGAGAAGTTGGCCTCGCCGATGGCGAACAGGCCCGGCACCGTGGTCATGAGGTTGTAGTCCACCCACAGGCCGCCCATGGTGTAGTGGATGGCCGGGTAGATCATCATGGGCGTCTTGTACGGGTCCTCGCCCGTGATCTTCTCGTACATGGCGAAAAGGTTCCCGTACTTGCGCTCGATCACGCCTCTGCCGTCCCGGTTGATGGCGTCCTTGAAGTCCAGGTACACGGCAAGCCCCGTGGGGCCGACGCCACGGCCCTCGTCGCACACCTGCTTGGCGTTGCGGCTGGCAACGTCCCGGGGCACCAGGTTGCCGAAGCTGGGGTACTTGCGCTCGAGGTAATAGTCGCGCTCCTCCTCGGGAATGTTCTCCGGCTTCCTGTCGTCGTCCTTCCTCCTGGGCACCCACACCCTGCCGTCGTTCCGGAGGCTTTCGGACATCAGGGTCAGCTTGGACTGGTAATGCCCGGAAACCGGGATGCACGTGGGATGGATCTGGGTGAAGCACGGATTCGCGAAGTAGGCGCCCTTCTTGTGGCACCTCCATGCCGCCGATACGTTGGAACCCATGGCATTGGTGGACAGAAAGAACACGTTGCCGTAACCCCCCGAGGCGATGACCACGGCGTCCGCCTCGTGCCGCTCAATGTCGCCGGTAACCAGGTTCCGGCACACGATGCCGCGCGCCCTGCCGTTTATGAGGATCAGGTCCAGCATCTCCCGGCGGGGGAACATGGTCACCTTGCCCGCCGCCACCTGCCGCATCATGGCCTGGTAGCAGCCCAGCAGCAACTGCTGGCCCGTCTGGCCCCTGGCGTAAAACGTACGGGAGACCTGGGCGCCGCCGAAGCTGCGGTTGGCCAGCAGCCCGCCGTAGTCCCGGGCGAACGGGATGCCCTGGGCCACGCAATGGTCGATGATGGCCGTGGACACCTCGGCGAGGCGGTGCACGTTGGATTCCCGGGCCCGGAAATCGCCCCCCTTCACCGTGTCGTAAAAGAGCCGCCAGACGCTGTCGCCATCGTTGGGGTAGTTCTTGGCCGCGTTGATGCCGCCCTGAGCCGCGATGCTGTGGGCGCGGCGCGGGCTGTCCTGGATGCAGAAGCTCTTGACGTTGTAGCCCAGTTCCGCCAGGGACGCCGCCGCCGAGCCGCCGGCAAGGCCCGTGCCCACCACGATGACCTCGAACTTGCGCTTGTTGGCCGGGTTGACCAGCTTCAACTCGTTCTTGTGGCGCGCCCACCCCGTTTCGATCGGGCCGCCCGGTGCCTTGGACTTCAGTTCCATTATGTAGGTACCTCCTTTATCAGCCTGTCAGGACATCGCGATGACGACTACGGGCAACGACCCGTAACCAAGGGCCACGATCAGGCCGAACAACAGACTCAGCTTCTCGATGGCGGGCATGTACTTGGGATGGTTCAACCCCAGCGTCTGAAACGCGCTCCAGAATCCGTGCGTCACGTGGAAGGCCACGATGACCATGGAGACCACATAGAACAGGACGTAGGCCGGGTTGCCGAAAACATGGCGCGCTACCTCGGAAACCGTCATGTTCGGGTCCGCGAACTTGAAGGTGGCCAGATGCACCCCCACGAACACCAGGATGAGCAGCCCCGTGTAGGGCATGGTGGCGGAAAAGATGGTCCTGCCTCCGCCCCAGCGGTTCACCTCGTAACGGTTCGGCCTCGATGTCCAGTTCTGGTAGAACAGGGTGAGGCCCGTGAGCACGTGGATGACCGCGAAGGTGGCCAGTCCGAACTCCGCCATCCTGACCAGCGGCTCCAGGGAATGAAGGTGTTCCGCGTAGGAGTTGAACGCGTCAAATCCCCAGTACACGGTGAGGTTGCCCGCCAGATGCGAAACGAGAAAACCGCAGAACCCAAGCCCGGTGAGAGCCATGAGCAGCTTTTTTCCGACGGATGATCCGAATGTTCTTAGCACCCACGTCATGAGTACCTCCTGCTGATGAGAAAAGAGCCAAAAAACCGTTTGCGGCAGATGCTCTCCGCGCGTGGTTCCGATGTTGAAGGTTGGAGCTCGCCGTTGTCCCAAGCAAGCGATTCCAACAAATGATGTAATTTTTTAGGCAGGAGGAAAATTATTGTCAACAAGTTTTTTGACACGCCTATGCCGCGCCGCGTCAAAATGCCGAAAACCACCATATCTTGTACCGACAACTACCCGGAGCCCAATATGAACAGCATTCACTCACCCACTGGTCAAACCTCTCCCGCCGCCCGGCACCGCCCCGAACCCACTCGTTCGCCACCGAATGCAAACGCCGGCCGCCCGGCGCCCGCCCCGCCCTATTTGACTTCCCGCGCCGCGTGGGCTATTTCCTTTATCATGGAGGGAAATCCCATGGAGATCGAGGAGGTAGAGGTAAAGTTCCACCTGGAAAACCCCGAGCGGGTGAGAAACCGCTTGGTGAGGGCCAACGCCGAGGCCCATGGCAGGCGATTCGAGCACAACGTCCGTTTCGACGACGACGCAGGCTCCCTGCGCGCCTCGGGCCGCCTGCTGCGGATTCGCCGGGACGGGGGGTGCCGGTTGACCTACAAGGAGCCGTCCGAGGTGGAGGAATCCGAGTTCAAGGTGCACCGGGAGTGGGAGGTCACGGCGTCGGACTGCGGCGCCCTGGCCGGGATACTCAAGGGCCTTGGTTTTTCCAGGACGCAGGTCTACGAGAAATACCGGGAGACCTTCGTCCTGGGGGACACGAAACTGCTCATCGACACCATGCCCTACGGCGTGTTCCTGGAACTGGAAGGGCCCCGGGACAGCCTGCGGAAAATCGCCTCCGACCTGCGCCTGGACTGGAGCCGGCGAATCACCCTGAACTACCTGTCCATGTTCGACATATTGCGCCAGGCCGAGGGCCTGGAATTCGACGACGTGACCTTCGAGAACTTCGAGGGCATGGAGAACGTCGCCCGAAAACACCTTGACAGGCTGGAGGCCGGAGAGCGGGATGGATGATTTTCGCGTTATGTCCGCGAACCTGAGGTTCGGAAGGGCCGAGGACGGACCCAACAACTGGGAGCACAGAAAGCACCGGTTTCCCATGCTGTTCGACCGGCACCCCGTGGATTTCCTGCAGGTCCAGGAGGCCAACTTCTTCCAGGTGGACTACATCCTGGAGCATCTGCCCGGGTATCGCGCCATAGGCCTGCGGGACCCGGCGCCCAGGTACTGGCAGAACAACGCCATCTTCCACCATGAAAGCTGGGAGATGGTGCGGTACTCCCGGTTCTTCCTCTCCCCCACGCCGGACGTTCCCTCCCGGTTTCCGGAAAGCAGGTGGCCCCGGCAGTGTACCATGGCGCGGTTCGAGAGGGGCGGCCGGTCATTGGTATGCATCAACACCCACATGGATTTCGCCGTGTCCGCGCGGGTGCGGGGAGCGAAGGTGATCCTGGAGCGGCTCGCGGAGTTCGATTCGGATACGCCGGCCGTGCTGACCGGAGATTTCAACACCGTGCCCGGCAGCCCGGCCTGGCGGTATCTCACCGGAGAGGAGCGGGAGGACGGCCCAGGCCCGGAACTGCCCAGTTTCCGGGACGTGTTCGGGCAGCCCACTGGCGGCACTCACCACGGGTTTTCCGGCAGGCCCACAACGGGCCGCATAGACTGGATACTGTACCGGGGCCCCATCGAGTGCACGGACGCCGCGATCGTGGAAGACGCGTTCGACGGCGGCTACCCGTCCGATCATTTCCCCGTTGTGGCTGGTTTCCGGTTTGTTGGGTGAGGGAGTTCCTTCTCGACAAATAGCTTTTCTATACTCCCATTCTGTACCGCAATATTGAAGCCACTTCCGCATTCCATCACTTTGGAGGACTAATGAATAGAGGCATCTGGCTTTCACTTCTTTTAACAGCCTGTTGAAAAACGCGATCTGCGGCGTTGCGGCGCGTTTCTCGTCAGTGCGGCGTACCGTAAGTACGCCTTATTCCTTAAAATTCGCGCGCCTTGCATCTCATCGTTTTTGAACAGGCTGCAAATTTCGAGTTTTTCAACGGGCTGTTACGGGGGCCCAACGCCTTGCTCACACATCCACGATGGGCGTATTCGCGGACTTTTCCCTGAGGGCTTCCGAGAACTCCTCCATGCGGTTCATGATCCTGTCCAGGACCTCGGAGTCTCCCACCGACAGGGCGTTGTCACCCCGCTTTTCGAGACTTTCCATGATGCTCAGCATGGTGAGTTTTTCAAGCGGCCTGGCCGGGTGATAACGAATATCGTCTCGCTTTCCGTGCTGGGCCCGTATCAACACCCCCGCGTCCACCAGTTCGTTCAGAAGGGGGTCGGCCATGACATGGGGCATGTCCAGCGCCCGGGATATCTCGTCGGAACCCGGCGGGTCCCTTCCTTCATCGAAGGCCCTGGCGACGTAATGGGTGATCCACAGCGCCAGGGTCATTTTGAGGCCGTGGCTCATGTTCCGGGTATTGGGCTCGAACTCGTAGTTGTCCGCGTTCTGGAACGCATAGGACAATTCCGCGCCGAGCAGGACGATCATCCAGCTTATGTTGAGCCAGATCAGAAACAGGGGCAGGGCGGCGAAGCTGCCGTACACCGCGTTGTAACGGGATACTCCGATCTGGAACTCTATGTAGACCCACTGGAACAACTGGTAGGCCGTTCCCGCGATGACGCCGGCAAGTATGCCCGAAGACCACCTGATCCGCGTGTTGGGAATGAAGATGTACACGAAGGAGAGGAGAATCCAGATCACTGCATAGGGCAGCCAGCTCAACAGGGTGATGATTACCGGGCCGAGAGGCTGCACCGCGGTGTAGGCTTCGGTCACCGTGCGCACCGTGGCTGTGATGTACACGGCGCTGGCCGTTGACGCCAGCCAGAGCACCGGGCTGATGACGGTGGCCGCCATGTAATCCACCGCCCTCTGGGGGATGCTCCTGCCGTGAGGCACGCGCCATATCTCGTTGAAGGCCTCCTCCATCTGCATCCATATGCGGATGACGGCCCAGAGCAGCACGGCGACACCCAGGCCGGCCACGATGCCGCCCCTGGTCTGTTCCAGCACGCGGGAGGCGATGAGCAAAAGATGTTTGAGCACTTCCTCCTGTGCCGGAAACTCCTGGTACAGGGCCGTCTGGATGCGCTCCTCAAGGCCGAACCCCTTGGCCACGCCCAGCAGGACGGCCAGTATCGGCGCAACGGACAGAAGCATGTGGAAAGTGAGCACGGCCGCCCTGGCCATGCACCCGTCCCTGTAAAATCCCTTGACCGCCAGCACCATGACCCGGAGGGCCCGCAGCCCGAAACGCCTTGGGACGGGCAGGTCCCGCCCGCGGACCATCCAGATGTCGTCCTTGAGCATCTTCCAGAGGTCGTGACTGAGCGTCCTCAAGCCGAGTTCCATACGCGATCTCGCACCGGATAGCGAAAAGTGGGGGATGATGAAGCCACCATACCAGCTTTGGCGCCGCGAGGGTAGGGGAAAGAGTCGGACCGCCACTCGGGAACAGGTCGAGCAACCTCCTTGAGACCAGCGTTCCGGGGGTTTGGAGGCGGCGCCACGGAGGTAGCCAGGCACCACAGTCGGGAAAACCGGGACCTTCACGCCTTACCAGCCCGTTGAAAAACTCGAAATTGGCAGCCTGTTCAAAAACGATGAGAT
>JBKHBM010000174.1:0-7170 GCA_046542385.1 Desulfatibacillaceae bacterium
CGTCACCGTGATGCCCTGGAGAAGGGGCGATATCCAGCCCGCGATCCGCGTGGCGACGCCCTGCTCGATGCGGTAAACCTCGGCCCGGTTCGCGCCGAAGAAACCGGGCGGCGTGTTCAATATGGCGATGAATACCCCGCCGCCGACATGGGTCACGCCCGCGAAGTCATTGTCCGCCCGTTCCGTGATGCCGCTCACCGCCTGCCAGTTGCCGCCGTCCGCCTTGTACACCGCCTTCCGGTCACCGGCCACGGCGACCACGTACCCGCCGCCCGCGGCCACGTCCACGAAGTCCGTGGTGATGCCCGAAGTCTCCATCTCCCAGGCGCTGTCCCGCCAGGCGACTATCGCCCCCCCTGTGCCCACGGCGTAAATCGAGCCGTCCGTGCCCTCGGCCAGGCGCAGGTACGCATTGTCCAAGTCCTGGTAGGTGTCCGTGACGGAGTCGTCCACAAGCCGCCCGGGCTGGCCGCCGGAAAAATCTCCCATGATGATGAAGGTCTCGCCGCCGGATGCTCGCAAGACGTCGGAGAAGGGATAGTACACACCGTAATTCGTGGGCTTCCAGGCGTTCCACTGGGTTCCGTCCCACCGGAAGATGCCGAACGAGTAATCATTGGCCATGGGCAGAAGGCCCGCCCACACGTCGTCCTTTGCAAAGGCACGGAAACCCGTGACCCAGCCCTGCGCGGAGATGGGAAACGGCCGCTCCGTCATCCTGCCGCCGTCCCACATCCAGGCGCCCTTGTCCGCGTCCGCCACCCGGAGGGCAAACCACAAGTCGCCGCCGCCCCAGGACGTGTACTCCAGCTCATTGCGATTGTCCGGAATCCGGCTGATTCGGTCCCAGTTCGCTCCGTCATACTCCTCGATACGGCCGGACCATCCGGCCACCAACCAGTTGCCGTCCGCGTTCAACCGCACCACGTGCTGCTCCCAGGAATCGGTAGGCGGTACCTGGGTGAACGTGGCGCCATTGTAGGTAAACAGGTCGCCTGACGAACTGGAGAACACCATGGTGGCGGGAGAGGCCCCGGCTATCGAAGTGAGGACCACGCCGCTGCCGGATCCGCCCGACCCCAGGTTCGTGCCGATCTGCTCCCAGCCTCCGGTCTGCTTGTTGAGCTTCCAGACCTGCCCGTAATTGCCGGAAACGAACACGTTGTCCGCGTCCGGACCCCACACGTCGAAAAACAGGTTGGTGCTGATGGTTGAATCAGGGGAATCCAACTGCAGCTGCAATGACCACGCCGAGCCGTCCCAGTGGACGATCTGGCCCCAGGAGCCCGCCGCGTAGATGTCGTCGGCGGCAAAGGCATGGATGGCGGCAAACCCGCCGGACAGCTGGGCGGGCACGTACGAGAGCTCCCATTGGGTCCCGTCGTAGTGGAAAAGAGCCGCGCTGTGCTCGTCCACGGCCCACACGTTGTTCGCTGAAACCGCGTGGATGTCGTCCAGTGGGTACGTAGTGTCGAAATACACCAGCGGCGGCACCTCGATCCAGGACGTGCCGTCGTAATGCAGGATCACGGCCCGGTCCGCCGGATCCTCGGCGTAGTCATTGCCGCCGGCGGCCCAGATATCCGTCTCGGACGTGCCATGGATGCAGAACAGCGGGAATTGGGTCGGCGTCTCCATGTGGGTGAACGTCTGGCCGTCGTACCTCAGGATGGTTCCGGCGTCTCCCACGAAGTAAAACGTTACGCCGTCCGGCGTCCAGGAGTCGAAGATGTCGTTCACCGTAGGCACGTGGCTGACGGACTCGACATCGGGCGCGGCATGGCCCAGGGGGGCCAGCACGCATGCCGCCAGCAGGAGCAAAGCGATCTGCAGGACAAAGCGTTTCATGGGCGTCTCGCTGATGAGGTTCGCGGGAGGGCTCGAAGTCGCGCCCGGTTCGGTTGTTTCCTGATACTTCCAGAGTAGAACAGCGAGAGCATTGCCGTCAAGTTGAATCATTGTGTATCGGTTTTGTGGCGGCAATTTTGTGGCGGCAATTCGTTTTGCGTTTGTAAAACAATTGTCACGGCCCGGTTTTCGGGTTTGACAAATGAACAAGCGTGCTAACATTTGTATTTACATATGCAACTCCCCCCCCCGGCACCTTCATCCCCCGATCGGCAACCGACCGAAACAGCATGGAGGCAATGCATGAGTACCGCCCAGCACATGGATGCAACGGGCGTCGGTGGCAGCGGCTGTTTCATCCAGACCGCCATGCAGTCCGCCCGCGGGTGGCTTGCCGTCATTCTGCTGCTCTCCGCGCTGATCGCGCCGGCGCGCCCCGGCCTGGCATGGACGAGGCGACGCCGGTAACCTCCAAAACTCGGGAATCAACAAACCGGGAGCGTCCTGAACCAGGGCCTCCCGGTTTGTTGTCCGGCCCCGACAATAATTCGAACCCTGTTCTAAAACCGCCCTTCCACTCCTTTAATGTTCATTCACGATGTGTTATGAATCACCATTCACGGTGGCCGCGCCCAGGACATCCGAGCCGCCGAATCCAAGCCAAAGGAAGTGTACGAAAACATGGCATTTGAAAACATCGAAGACGTCCAGGACAAGCTCCAGGCCGCCCAATACATATGCTCGAAACCCGCGGCCACCGTGGTTTTCCTGGCCTGCGCCACGAAAAAGCCCATTCTGGTGGAAGGCCCGGCCGGCGTGGGCAAGACCGAGCTGGCCAAGGCCGTGTCCCGCAGCCTGGGTTACGACCTCATCCGCATGCAGTGCTACGAGGGGCTCGACGAGGCCAAGGCCCTGTATGAGTGGGAGTACGCGAAGCAATTGCTGTACACCCAGATGGTCAAAGAGAAGATCAACGAGGTCATCTCCGACGCCGCCACCCTCCCTGACGCGGTGGAACGCATCGCGAAAGAGGAGGACGCCTTTTTCTCCGATCGCTTCCTCCAGCCCAGACCCCTTCTGGCGGCCATCCGCTCCCCCAAACCGGTGGTCCTGCTCATCGACGAGGTGGACAAGTCCGATCCCGAGTTCGAGGCATTTCTGCTCGAGTTGCTTTCCGACTTCCAGGTGACCATACCCGAGCTGGGCACCCAGGCCGCGGTGCACGTGCCCTTCGTGGTGCTCACCAGCAATAATTACCGGGACATGTCCGACGCATTGAAGCGCCGGTGCATCCACCTGTATATCGACTACCCGGAACGGGATCTGGAAGCCAGGATCGTCCAGCTCAAGAACCCGGGTATCGACCAGAAACTGCTGGGGCAGATGGTGGACGCCATCAGGGCCATTCGACACCTGGATCTGAGGAAGAAGCCCTGCATCTCGGAAACCCTGGATTTTGCCCAGTCCCTGGTGGCGCTGCAGGTGGCGGAGTTGACACCCCAGGTGGTGGGAGACCTTCTTTCCGTGATCACCAAGTACCGCTCCGACGCCGAGCAGGTGCACAAGCACATGGAGAAGGTGGCCATGGATGCCGGATTACAGTAAATGCAGGATCTTGTCATAAAATTCGCCCACTGCTCGCGCGCGGCCGGGCTTCGCGTCTCCTCTTCCGAGGTGCTGGACACCCTTGCCCAGTTGCCCCTGGTGGACGTGCTGGACGAGGGGCAATTCAAGGCCGTGCTGCGCGCGAACTTCGTGAAGACGCACAGGGACACGAACCGCTTCGAGCGTCTCTACCACCTGTTCTTCCACGAGCTGCGCACCGACGTCGGCCCGGGCCAGGGCCAGTCCATCATGGAGGACATGGCGCCTCTCCTGGACGAGTTGCGCCAGGAAAACCCGGACGATTCCATGCGCCGGGCATTGCTGGACTTCATCGAGGGGGACCCCACTTCGTACCTCGACCAGTTGCGGGAACTGCAGACCGAAGCGGACGCGGAAAACCAGGGCAAGGGACAGTTCCAGAAGGGACAGGGCACCAACCTGGGCATGCTGACCCGAAGGCTGGCCGTGGACATGCTCCTGCGCGCCATCGAGCAGGCCATGGAACAGCGGCTGGGTTACGAGTCCGGCATCCGCTGGCAGACCCGCAGAGACATCCGGGAACACGTGAAAAACCGCATGGACAATGCGTACCGCCTTCTCATGCAGGAGGACAGGCCCGACCAGGACATGGTGCGCAAGGTGTCCCACGCCGAGTACGTGGCCCAGTTGGGGGACCGCAACTTCGCCGCCCTGACCCCCGATGAGGTGGAGGAGATGCGCGACGTGATCACCCACCTCGTGCGCAGGCTAAAGGACACCATAAGCCGCCGCTACGCCAGCCGGAACCGGGGCGTGCTGGACGTGAAGAAAACGATCCGCAACGCGTCCCGGTACGAGGGGGTTCCCGTCGAGCTGATATGGCGGAAACGGCCGCCAAACCGGGGCAAGGTGGTCACCCTGTGCGACGTTTCCGGCTCGGTATGGTCGGCCGCCCGTTTCATGCTCAACATGCTCTACTCGGTGCAGGAATGCTTCACCGGAGTCCGCAGCTTCATCTTCGTCGCCGGAGTCGCGGACGTGACGCCCATCTTCGAGCGGTACGAGATCAACACCGCCATCGAACAGGTGCTCAAGGAGACCGATCTGGCCTACGGCGCTCCCACGGACTACGGGGCCACGTTCCGGCAGTTCCGGCAGGAGTTCATGGACGTGCTCAACAAAAAGACCACGGTCATCATTATCGGCGACGGGCGCACCAACTACTTCAATCCCGAGGAGGCCATCCTGGACGAGATGCGGGAACGCTCCCGGCGCATCATCTGGCTCAACCCGGAGACGGAGACCTTCTGGAACACCGGGGACAGCGAGATGAAGACGTACTCCGCGTACTGCAACGAGGTGCGGCCGTGCCGAAACCTCAACCAGCTGCTTGATTTCATCAAGGACCTTGTCCTATAACAGCGCGTTGAAAAACTCGAAATCTTCAGCCTGTTCAAAAACGATGAGATGCAAGGCGCGCGAATTTCGAGGAATAAGGCGTACTTGAGGTACGCCGCACTGACGAGAAGTGAAGCGCAACGCCGCAGATCGCGTTTTTCAACAGGCTGATAACAGTGCTTTCCGTAAACATTCGGGTCCGTGTATCCAAGGAACCGACTACCGATTTCCAAACCCGGGATCAACCGTGGAATCAACTATTTCGCTATTGTTCTCTATTGTGCTGACATGACCCTCAAGGATTCCGAAAAGCTGCTGGAACTGTCAAAGCGGGTCGGCTCGTTCGCCCATGCGAGGATAGCTTCCGTAAAGGACCTGGACCGGTCGACCTCGTTTCCACCGAACCTGTGGCGGGAAATGGCAAGGGAAGGCCTGTTCGGAATCGGCCTGCCCGTGGAAGCGGGAGGCTCGGGCCATGGCTGGCCCGGAGTCCTGGCCGCCGGGGAGGCTTTGGTGACCTGGGGAGGCAACCTGGGAGTCGCGCTCAGCTGGATGCTCCACGTGATCGTCGCCCGCCACGTTTTGTGCCGCCACGGTGGCGACCGGCATGCCGGCGTGGTGCGCGAGCTTGCCGCTGGCGGGAAGACAGCCTGCCTTGCCGTGTCCGAACCCAAGGTGGGCGCGCACCCCAAGCATCTGAAGGCCACGGCGCGGCAAAAGAACGGCAAATGGGTCCTGAACGGGGAAAAGACCTACCTCACCAATGGCCCGATCGCGGATTTCTACTGCGTGGTCGCGGCTACCGGCGAGCATCTGGGCAAAAAGGAGTTTTCCGCCTTCCTGGTGTCGCGCCACGCCGAGGGTTTGGAGGTGGGCGATCCCATGGAACTGGACTTTCTTCGGCCCTCTCCCCACGGCGGTATCACCTTGCGCAACTGCCGTGTGGGAGAAGAGGCGATGATCGGCCGACAAGGCGCTGCCTACACTGAAATGGTCAAGCCGTTCCGCGAGGTGGAGGACGTGGCCATGTGCGGCCCCATCCTGGGCGCCCTGTGCAGACAGGCCAGGCTGTGCGCTTCCATGCTCCAGTCCAGCGGCGGCAGCGTGGACGAAGAGGACCAGCTTGCCCTGGGCCGTTTTCGCTATCTTATCGACGCCGTCCGCGTGGTGGCGCTGGAAGCCGCGTCGGCCCTCGAAGAGACAGACGGCGGTGCGGACGCCACCAGCCTGGTGCTCGCGTGCCGGGACATGGTGGAGCAGACCCAGTCCCTGCCACGAAAGCTGGCGGAGGAGTGCGGCGCGGACGACGGCCACGAGTTGCCCAGGCTCACGCGGGAGCTTACCATGGTGGGCGGTATCGCCAAAAACGTTTCCCTGGACAGACAGAAAAAGCTGGGCAACGCCATGATAGCAGCCCGTTGAAAAACTCGGAATTGGCAGCCTGTTCAAAAACGATGAGATGCAAGGCGCGCGAATTTCGAGGAGTAAGGCGTACTTACGGTACGCCGCATCGACGGGAAACGCGCCGCAACGCCGCAGATCGCGTTTTTCAACAGGCTGATAGGTATCGGATGAGACAGGGTGAACAAAGATTGCGGCGGTTGTCCTTACCGTTTTTGAACAATCGGCCCGTATCTGGTACATGGAAGTGACGACGTCTGTTCATTCCATCACCATCAGCCCCTTGCCCCCACGGGAATGGATCATGGAGCAACAAGAAACCAAGTCGACCACGGTACCGAAGAAGCGAAAGCGGGAACGAATCAAGGAGTCCCTGCGGAAAAACGGCCAGTTGGGCATCATATTCATCGCCTCCCTGCTGTTGTTCACGGTGGTGCTGGTGATGAAGGACAGCCCCTGGTTTCAGGGGCTGTACGGAGACAGCTTCCCACGGCTGGACCCGGAGGCGGTGACGTCCATGGTGATCTCGCCGGACCGGGCCAGCGCCAAGGGTCGCATGCTCGTGACCAGGCCGGTCACCATAGAGGACCAGGACACCGTGGAGGCTGTATGCAGAGCCTTGAACCGTTCCCATCCGACCAGGCCGGGCAGCCTGCCGCCCGCATGGTCCTGCGTCGTCACCTTGAGCATGGCGGAAGGCGACCTGTCCACCACCTTGCAGAAAATCATCCTTGGCCGCCGGGAGGTGGTGCGCGTCAATGTCCTCGTACGGGACGCCGCGGGCTGGAGAACCCATGATTTCCGCTCAGAGGATCTGGTGGGCATCCTGGAGCATGTGGCGGGCAGGAACAGCCGCAAAGGGTAGGATTTTCCTTCTTGTACCGGCGTAACAGCCTGTTGAAAAACGCGATCTGCGGCGTTGCGCTTCATTTCTCGTCA
>JBKHBM010000175.1:0-7164 GCA_046542385.1 Desulfatibacillaceae bacterium
CGCATCGACGGGAAATGAGGCGCAACGCCGCAGATCGCGTTTTTCAACAGGCTGTTACGGGGCGGCCTCATGCGGCGCGTCTGCGGCGCCAGAGTCCGGCCGGCGTACTTTGGTACAGTCGGCAGGTCTCTTCCTTGCACCCGCACCACCTGAGACCGCTCACGGATTCAGGTTTCCGTTTGCGCGGGCGTCCCCTGCAGACGGACGGCCCGCATGCCTTCTGCACAAACGCGCCGAAGCCTGAACGCGGCGCCATGATTTCATGGGACAGCCCCTGCCAGGGCCAAACAACCGGATGGGGAGGGATTTCGGATGAGCGAGATCATGACCGAGAGCGAGCGGCGCAAATACCCGAGGATAAGTGGAAATATCTCCATTCAGATAACGGACACCTTCAATCCGGAGACGGGCGACTATGCAGCGGCCGATGAAAAGACGGAAGACGGGACGCCCTCCAAGGACATCAGCGCCGGAGGCATGTGCTTTTTTAGTGCCAGCCGCCTGGAGCCCCGCACGCGGCTGAACCTCAAGATCAAGATCGAAGGATGGGCCGCTTCCACTTCCCGGAGAATGTCCCTGCCCATAGATGTCTCCAAGGTGCCACTCATGGCCATGGGCGAAGTTGTCTGGTGCCGGGCCGCGGATGGCGGCGACGGCTACGAGGTGGGCGTCAAGTTCATCGACATATTCGAGGACGACCACAAGGTGCTCAAAAAATATCTGCAGGACACATGACCCGGTGTGGGTTGGACGCGGGATTTCAGGGAGGCCGGCCGCGGCGACGCGGCGCGGCCTCTTTTCGTTGGAAGCGTCCGGGCTGTTGACGAGCGGCCCCGACCATTCTATGAACATGGCGGGCGCTCGCTTTTTCGTGTTGCCGGGCGGCCCATGGCAATGGATGGAAAGAACCATGCGATGCTGTACTGGGTATCGGAGCCTGTATGTACGAGGTGGCGAAAACGGATCAGACAGCCTGTTATGACGCTCGCGGCAAGGAGGTGGACTGCGCCGGCACGGGGCAGGACGCGGCGCACAATGCGGGAAAGGACTGGCCCGGCCCGAGGTTCGGGACCCGGGGCGACACCGTGCTGGACGGGCTCACCGGCCTTGTGTGGACGCTGGAAGCGGGTCTGGGCGGTTTTCCGCTGACCCACGACGAGGCCCTTCAGGAGGTGGCTCGAATGGCCGGGGATCGCGCGCACGGGTACGACGACTGGCGTCTTCCCAGCCGCAGGGAGTTGTTTTCCCTGGTGAGCCACGTGAACGTCAATCCCGCTCTGCCGGACGGCGCGCCGTTCCAGGAGGTCTTTCCCGGTTACTACTGGACGGCGACTCCGGTGGCGCGTCTGCCCAGGGAAGCGTGGTATGTACACCTCGGGGGTGCCCGCGTGTTCAAGGGCATGCGTTATGGCTCGTACATGGTGTGGCCGGTGAGGGGAGAGGGCCTGCCGGAAACCACGGAGGGTCCGCGGTGGGAGCCCGTGGCCGGGGATTCGGCCCGTGATCTGTTGACCGACCTCGTCTGGCGGGACATGGGATGCGGTCCCGTGGACTGGGCGGAAGCGCTGGACCGGGTGGCGCAATGGAATCGGGACAATCCGGACAGCGGTGCGTGGAGACTCCCCAACATACGGGAGCTGGAAAGCGTGTGCGACACGTCGACGCATTCCCCTGCAATCGGCAAGGGGCACCCTTTCACCCACGTGATGCCGGGATGCTGGTCATCCACCACCAGCGTGTACGAGGCGTCCTATGCCTGGGTGCTGTACCCGGAGGACGGAGCCCTGGGCGTGGGCCACAAACCGGGCAGGGAATTCTGTGTATGGGCGGTGCGGGACGGGCAGTGACGTGCCCGCCGCGCCGCCCTTGCAACCTACGGAGACAAGCAAGTGGACTGGCGACTTTTTTTCGCGACTTTCGGCACCCTGTTCGTTGCGGAACTGGGCGACAAGACGCAGCTTGCCTGCATGATGCTCACGGCGAAATCCGGCAGGCCGTGGATCGTGTTTCTCGGCGCGTCACTGGCCCTTGTGCTGGTGAGCCTGCTGGGCGTGGTGCTGGCCGACTTCATCTGTCGGTACATAAACCCCCTGGCCATCAAGAAGGTGGCGGCCGTGGGGTTCGTGATCGTCGGGGTGCTGATTTACTTCGACAAGTTGTGAGGCGGCCCGGCCCTGTCTGGCGCAACCTCCGGCGATCCGTCAATCTCCCCCGCGAAACGGAGTGCACATGCGAATCCGGCTTTCGGTGAACACGGGATTCTGCGCCACGGCCTTTCCCCGGCCCGAGACGTGGGTACCACTGGTCAGGGAAACCCTGGGCGTGGACCTGGTGCAGATAACAGCGGACCAGTTCGCGCCCTACATGGCCTCGGACCTGGCACGGCGGGTGGCCAACCGGACGAGGAAGGTGGCCGACGACCACGGGGTTCACATAACCTCGGCGTTCACCGGTCAGAAAACCCGTCTGAGCCATTTCTGCCATCCGGTGAAGGAGGTGCGCGACTTCTCCCTGGCATGGTGGTGCGCCTTCATGGACGTTGCCGCGCTATGCGGGGCAAAGGCCGTTGGCGGGCCGGTGGGCGCCATGCCCCTGCCTGACGCGCGGGACCCGGGCAAGCGGGCGGCGGCCCTGGAAACCGCCGTTGGATACTGGAGACGGGTGGCGGAGCACGCGGCGGACGCGGGTGTCGAGACCGTTCTCTGGGAGCCCATGTCCGTTGCCCGGGAATTCGGCCACACGCTGGAGGACCTGGGGCGGGTACAGGAGACGTTCACGGACTTTTCCGTGCCCATGAGGCCGGTGCTGGACGTGGATCATGGAGACATCTCCTCCGAAGATCCGGCGGACACCGATCCCTACGCGTATCTCGCGATGTACGGAAAGATCGCGCCCATCGTGCACATGAAGCAGGCCCTGCCGGACAAGAGCCACCATCACCCGTTCACCCCGGAGTACAATGCGAAAGGTGTGGTGGAACCGGGGAAGGTGCGCGACACCCTGGAGCAGGCGGGGGCCCGGGACGTGGAGTGGTGCCTGGAACTCACGTTCCGGGAACGAACGCCGGACGAGGCGCGGATGCTGGATGATTTGAAGTCGTCCCTGGAATACCTGAGGCCGTGGGCGGAGTGAGTGGCCGGCTGGAAACCAGGGCGGGGGGGGATGCAATGAGGGCCGCGGTTCTTGAAGCCAACGGACACATTCGCATGGGGGAAAGGGAGATGCCCGATCCCGGGCGCCACTGCCTGGTGCGTGTGCATGCCGCCGGAGTTTGCAGTTCGGACGTGGGGCGCGCCCACATGGGAGGCGCTTACCACTATCCATTGGTCATGGGCCACGAATTCGCCGGCGTGGTGGAACGGGCCGCCAAAAACGGGGGGCCGCCCGTGGGCGCGGAGGTCGCCGTGTTCCCGCTCATCCCGTGCCGGTCCTGCGAGGCGTGCCTGCAGGGGCGATGGGCGCATTGCATCGGGTACGACTACTTCGGCTCGCGCAGGGACGGCGGTTTCCAGGAGTACGTCGCCGTGCCGCCCTGGAACCTTGTGCCCCTTCCCGCGGACCTGGGTCCCGATCCCGGCTGTCTCTGCGAACCAGTGGCCGTGGCCGCGCACGCGACGCGAAAGGCTCCGGTCCCGGGACCCGGGGCCACCGCTCTTGTCCTGGGGGCGGGATTCATCGGCATGATGACAGCCCGCCTCCTGGCTGACAGGGGGTACGTGGTGAGCGTGGCGGACCGTAATCCGGCCAAGCTGTGGCTGGCCGAGGCCGTGGGGCTGACCGGCCTGTCCGTGGCTGAGGCCCTGGGCAGGGAGAACCTGTTTTCCCTGGTGGTGGAGGCCACGGGGTCGCCGGAAATGTTCGCCTGCTCCGTCCGGCTGGCCCGTCCCCTGGGCTCCGTGGTCTGGGTGGGCAACATCACGGGCCGGCTGACCCTGGAACAGGGCGAGGTGTCCCGCATTCTGCGAAAGGAGTTGTCCATCCGGGGAGTGTGGAACTCCGATTACCGGCGAGGCGACCACGACGACTGGGCCGTTGCCCTGGATATACTGGCCCGCGCGGACTGGATCGACTCCCTGGTGACCCATCGCATCGGCCTGGAGGATCTGCCCCGGGTTTTGGCGGACGTGGCCGGGCAGCGAAAGGACCCCGTGCCACACGGCATGGTGAAGGTCGTGGTGGAGCTGGCATGACGGGTTTTCTTGCGCGGTATGTCAAAAACCCGGAGCTGGAGGTGGTGAAACCCGGCTGGCCCGGCAACCGTCTCGTGGGAGGGCGTTTCGCCCACCAGGGGTTCGATCCCCACCTGCCCGTGCCCGCGTTTTTGCGCTGGCAGGTGTCCGCCAACCCGCAACGAAAGGAAAAGCGCACGGATCCGTACCGGCCGCCGGTCATTCCGAACCCGGACGTCTTCGACCTGCCGGAGGGCCACATGGCATGGCTGGGCCATGCCTCGTTCGTGTTTCGCCTGGGCGGCGCAACCATCCTCACGGACCCGTGCGTGGGTTCCCCGCCGTTCGTCAAGCGATACGCACCGCCTCCCTGCTCGCTGGCCGACGTGCGAAACGTGGACATCCTGCTTGCCTCCCACAACCACTGGGACCATCTGGACGACAAGACGGTGCGCAGGCTGCCGCCGGCATGTCGGGCTCTCGTACCCCTGCGCATGGGCAGCTTCATCCGCAGGGTGAACCGGGACGTGACCGTGGAGGAAGCAGGCTGGTGGCAGCGGTATTCCGTGGACGACGGCATGGAAATCGTGCTCTGCCCGGCGGTACACTGGTCCGTGCGGTTCGGCGTGGACGTGAAACAGTCCCTGTGGGGCTCCTACCTCGTCCGGGCGGGCGGCAGGACCGTGTACTTCGGCGGCGACACCGCATATGGCTCCCATTTCGCGGAAATCGCGGACCTGTTCCCGGGCATCGATCTGGCCATCCTCCCCGTGGGGGCGTACAAGCCGGATTATCTCATGTCCGGGCACCACATGTCGCCCCGGGAGGCGGTGCGGGCAGCCGCCGACCTGAGAGCAGGGGTGCTCGTACCCATGCACTACGGAACGTTCGACCTGTCCGACGAACCCGTGGGCGAGCCGGTCCGCGTGCTGCGCGGACTGGAGGAGGCACGCTCAATAGGCCGCGAGTTGCGGATGCCCGCCATCGGCGAGATTGTGGAAATTTGACGACCGGCGCCGCGCCGCGAGGACGAACGACAAAGCCCGACGCGGAAGATCCCGTTCCTGGACAGGCTGTGTCATGCGTGCTTGTGCGGCACATGCCCCAACGGATGCACATGGTGGTGCGTATGCAGGGTGGCGGACTCCCCGCCGTAGACCAGGGAGCCGTCTTCCATGCCATAGATCTCCGTGGTGGCCCGCGCCAGAAAGTCGTACTCGTGGCTCACGATGAGAAGGGTCTTGTCCAGGTTCTCCAGGATGGTGGTGATGTGCTCCAATGTGTCCCTGTCCAGACCCGTGGTGGGCTCGTCCAGCAACAGCACGTCGGGCTCCATGGAAAGCACCGTCGCCAACGCCACCAGCCGCTTTTCCCCTCCTGAAAGCCGGTAAGGCACCCGGTTTTCGAACCCGGAAAGATGCAGGTCGCGCAAGGTCCGCACGGCGATGTCCCGGGCCTCGTCCGGGCTCTTGCCCAGGTTCAGCGGGCCGAACGCGACGTCCTCCAGCACCGTGGGGCAGAACAACTGGTCGTCCGCGTCCTGGAACACGAATCCCACCCGTTTGCGCAGTTCCCGGAAATCCTTTTCCGTTTCCACGGGCTTGCCGAACGCCCTGATGGAGCCGCCGGACACTGGCTGCACGCCCATGATGACCTGCAAAAAAGTGGTCTTGCCGCTGCCGTTCGGTCCCACGATGCCCAGTTTCTGGCCCTGGTGCAGGGTGAAGTCCACGTGGCGCAGGACCCGGCGTCCGCCGGCAAAAGCATGGGAAATCCCGGAAAGCTCGATGAGCGGTTCGCCCCGTGGTTCGCGCGGCACGGGGTGGGTGTGTTCGTGTGCGTGTCCTTCGTGCATGGCTACCCCTGATACCTGAATTGCGCGGCCTGGTTCCACCGCGCGGTGTCCCGACCATACACCCCAAGGCGTTGAAAATCCAGCCATGAGTGGGGTGTCCGTGAGGCTACGCGGGCGCGCGCCTCCTTCCGGACAACAGGACGCCGCCGAGTATAGCCGCGCCGGAAAGACCCACGGTGAGAAGCGACCCGGCGATGGTCCAGCCGGTATGGCCGGTGAAGTTGCCGCAGGCGAACACGGGCAAGCCCACGGCGATGGCGCAGGTGATGCCGAAGAACAGGGAGCGCTCGCCGACCCGGTCGGAAAGCAGGGCGATGACGGTTGGCAACAGGGTGGAAGCCCGCAGGGTTCCATAGAACAGGAACAGGTACAGAATCTTCATCCCGGCAAATTGGCCACGAACAACCCTCCGGTGGCCAGGGCGATCATGGCGGCGCGGGATGCCCGCACACTCTGGTCGCCCTCCAGCGCCGAATCATGCCCGGCCAAAGACGCGGCCGCGCACAGGTTGGAGTCCAGCGTGGACACCAGCCCGGACAGCAGCATGAACACGAACGGCGCCAGGACCCACGCCGGAAGCAGCGCTCGCACCGCCTCCACGTTCACCATGGACGGGTCGCCAACGGCAAGGCCCCGGCCCGCGGCCACGAATCCGAACACGGACATGAACAGCGGCACCATTCCGAAGAGCAGCGCGCCGTGGATGAACGCGCCGGAAACGGATTCGCTTTTCGTGGCGAATGCCCGCTGCCAGAAGGACTGGTCTCCGAACGGCCCTGCCAGAAGGCCGATGGTGACGGGAATGCCGAAAGTCCGGAACACCTCGCGGCCGCCGGCGTTGAACAATCCGTCGAATCGCCCTTCGGCCCCCTCGTCGTTCCTGGCAGCGGCCTCCCGGACCCGCTGTGCCGCCTTGCGCTTCTGGTATCGGACCGCGCCCTCGGTCACTCCGAGGATGCCAGCGATCTCCACATTGCTCCTGTTCTTGCCGCTCAGTACGTTCAGGGTCACGATTTCCTCCCTGCTCAGCCGCTGTCCGCGCATCCATGGCCCCTCCGCTCAGGTCATAAGAGCCCGTTGAAAATCTCGAGATTTGCAGCCTGTTCAAAAACGATGAGATGCAAGGCGCGCGAATTTCGA
>JBKHBM010000051.1:0-32279 GCA_046542385.1 Desulfatibacillaceae bacterium
TTGGGGCGTCTTGCATCCCGTCGTTTTTCAACAAGCCGGGGATTCCGGGTTGTTCAACGTATTGACGTTCTGACGTATTCGGCGAAAAGAACGGCTTCAATGCGGAAAAGGGATTTTCCTCATCCCGGAATTCTGGTTACAATGCCTTTGCGCCCGGCGGGGGCCTTCAAAATCCGGGATCACTCGACGAATCCGCGAAATCGCAGCAACTCGTCCTTGTTCGCCGTTGTAATCCAGACGTCCTTGAGGCCCAATACCTTTTTCACCTTTTCACCTTCGGCCCCGGCCTCTTCCTTCGAGGCGTAAAATCCGATGCGCAAACGCTTCCAACGCTTTTCGGGAGTCACATAAAGGGTTATGTAGGCGAAATAGCCCTCGTCGATCAGGGTCAGCAGTTGACCGTTGATCTCGCGCCAGTCCTCCACGGAACGCACATTTATCACCCATGGCCTGGGATCCTTGTCCAGGAGGTACAGGGCCCGTTGTTGGGATTCCTCGGGCAACAGCAACGCCAGGTTGAGACCGACCGGAAGCGGAGTGGTCGGGGCGTCGGCCCGGTTTTCGAGGTGTCTGGAGATTTCCTCGGGGTTCATGTAATACACCAGGGGCCACATGAGCCGTGAACCATAGGTCCACGGCAGGCTGGCTATGTCCCGCATGGTTTCGTCTTCCCTGGTCAGATGGATGCGAAACGCGGTCGGCGGCTCGTCCTCCGCCATTGCGGCGCCGGCAAGGGAAAGGGCGAACGGTGTGACGGCCAAAACCATGACCAAGAGCAGCGCAAGGGGGCGTTGCATGTGCATTCTCCGTAAGGCCGGGCTCCTGTGGAAGAGGCATCGCCTTTCCCGGGATGCGGCGAACATGAATTGTTGAAAACTGTACACAAAATCGCGGCCAAGATCAAATCCATTGCAGGACCCGCCGGGTTTTGGTTGAAAGTGAGCGTTTTTGCATTATTTTGTTACCTGGCTCATGATAACCAGGCAAGGCCTCGGCTTCCCGGAATCCTCGGACGGGGCCGCCTGTTTACAGGGAATTCAACCAAGGAGTGCGGATGATGGCGGAAACGACCCCCAGTAGCAGGAACACGGAACAATACCAAGGTTTTGAGCAGGGGCCGATTCGCCCGCCCAGCGAAGCGCACAGCCTGCTGGTCAGGGTCACCCGAAACTGTCCCTGGAACCGGTGTACGTTCTGCCCGGTGTACAAGGGGTCGAAGTTCTCCCTGAGGCCCCCTGACCATGTGATCCGCGACATCGACGCGGTGGCCGACCACCTCGACGTGATTCAGGAAATCGCGGACAGGGGCCGCCCCGTCAACCGACAGACCATCTCCGAGGCCATGGGGGACAAGCCGGGGCCGGACATGTCCGCCTTCCATGCTGCCTTGTCCTGGTACAGCGACGGAATGGAGTCCATATTCCTGCAGGACGCCAACAGCCTCATCATCAAACCCGGGGACCTCATCCGCATCCTGCAACACCTGAGAAAACGGTTTCCCTCTACAAAACGCATCACGTCCTACGCCCGATCCCACACCGTGGCCCGCATAAGCGACGACCATCTTGCCCGGATGCGCGAAGCGGGTTTGAACCGCATTCACATCGGTATGGAATCCGGCTCCGACGCCGTGCTGGACAAGGTGTGCAAGGGAACCACCAAGGAACAGCACGTCAAGGCCGGAAAGAAGGTGGTTGCCGCCGGCATGGAGTTGTCCGAGTACGTCATGCCCGGTCTGGGTGGGCGGGAACTGACCATGGAACACGCCCTGGAAAGCGCGGACGCATTAAATCGGATAGATCCTCATTTCATTCGGTTGCGCAGCCTGGCCGTACCTCCCGGACTGCCGTTGTACGACGCGTTGCAGGCCGGAGAGTTCACCCAGCTGAGGGACGTGGAGGTGGCCGGGGAGATCCTGCTGTTCCTGGAGTCCCTGGAGGGCATTCGCAGCACCATAAGGAGCGATCACATACTCAACCTGTTCGAGGACGTGGAGGGGACCCTGCCCGACGACAAGGAGGCCATGTGTTCCGTTGTCCGCGAATTCCTGGCCATGGAGCCCGAAAAACGCACTCTGTTCCAGGTGGGCCGGCGTCTGGGGGTGTTCCGTTCCCTCGCGGACGTGGACCAGCCGCAGCGCGCGGCCCGGGTACGGGAGGTCGTACGCCAGTATGGGGTGACCCCGGACAACGTTGACGAGACCATCCGGCAGTTGATGGCCCGATTCATCTGACGTGGCCGGCATGAGCGAGCAAAGTCCGCCAGGGCTTTACATCCATTTTCCCTTCTGTCCGAGGAAATGCCGGTACTGCGATTTCTATTCAGTGGTCGACACGGAGTTGTTGCCACGATGGATGCAGGCGGTTCAGCGGGAGGCGTCAACCCACACCGACTTCGCCGGTGGTTTCGATACCGTATACATCGGAGGCGGCACGCCCAGCCTGTTGAGCCCGGGCCAGGTGGAGGACCTGCTTGCCGGCCTTCGGAAACACTTGTCCGTGGCGCCCGACGCCCTGGTAACCATCGAGGCCAATCCGGGCACCCTGAGCCCGGAAAAGCTGGCCGGGTATCGACGCGTCGGAGTGGACGGCGTGAACATCGGCGTCCAGTCCCTTGCCGACGCGGACCTGGTCTTTCTGGGCCGGCTGCATGATTCGCGAAAAGCGCGTGAATCCATTCGGTGGGCAAGGGGTGCGGGTTTTTCCCGCATCGGCGTGGACCTCATTTGCGGGATCCCGGGTCAGGAGCAACAGGCCTGGGCGCGGCAACTGGAAGAGGTCGCTGCCTGGGAACTGGAGCATCTCTCCTGCTACATGCTGTCCTACGAACCCGGGACGCCCCTGGCCGAGGCGTTGGCGGCGGGCGGGTTTCTTCCCATGCCCGATGATGCGGCCGCGGCCCTGTTCCTTCAAACGTCTTTGGCTTTTCGGGAAGCCGGATACATCCATTACGAGGTTTCCAATTTCGCCAGGGGCTCGCAAAACGTGTCCCGCCACAATACCAAGTACTGGGACGGCACACCGTATCTGGGGCTGGGTCCGGCAGCCCATTCCTTTGACCGGCACAGGCGGTGGTGGAACCCAAGGGACGTACAAGCATGGCTGGACAAGGTGGGCCGGGGAGAACGACCCGGCGCGGCGACAGAGATACTGAGCGCCGAAGATCGTTGCCTTGAGGATCTGTATCTTGGCCTGCGGCAGGCGAGAGGAATCGATGCGGCTGTCTTCGAGGATCGCCATGGACTGGATTTTGATCGGGTTTTCGGCGGCGTGATCCGGGACTTCGATGCCGCGGGCCTGCTCGTGCCGGATACCGGCCGGGTTCGTTTGACCGTGGCGGGTTGGCTGTACCTGGACGAGATCGCCGCGCGCCTGGCTGCCTGCCTGTGACAACCCGCCTGAATCCGTGAGAAAATTTTGAATAACCCACGAAAGCCTCACTATAGCGGCTTCTCGTACGTTTCCACATGGATTTTCGGGTTCGCCCGACGGGAAAAAAGGCATTTTCGGCCTGCCAGGGGCGTGCACAAGGACAACAGACAACAGGAGTCGGCGAAAAACAGGTGTGCTCCCCATCTCGGAGGATGACGGCGCACACCGTGGTGAATCCGGCGCTGCTTTGCAGTTCCGGTGTTGATTTAAATGCCCAATCAATGTACAAGAGAGGTATTCCAATTGGAAATCCGAATCCGGATTGTTCCGGTTTCCCCCTTTACCATCTGTCACCGCAATAGGATAAGGAGGGCGCAATGAGAAGGGTTGCTCTGCTGGTCATGGCCCTGATGCTGGTTGCCGCGTGCGGCCGCACACCCTATGTCAGAACGGTTTTGTTCGACGAGTACGGAGCCAATGGCGGCATGTACGTGGAAGGCATTACCGGTCCCGAAAACCTGGTTTTTGACGGTTACGGCACCATGTTCGTCACCACCATGCAGGGAGAGGTGTACCGCGTGGTACCCACCGACGATCCCTGGCGTGGCAGGATCGACGGAAAGCGCCAGTTGGGCGAACGTTGCTTTGGAATAGCGGTGGCTCCCGGCGACATCCTGTTCGTGGCCGTGGAAGTGGCTCCCCGGGACCGCAGGATCGTGCGTCTGGATGGGGCCCTTGAGCAAGAGCCACAGGTTTTGTCTCACAACATCGGCGGACTCAACGGGATTACGTTGCACGACGGCTACTTGTACTACACCACGTCCAACGAGGCCATGACGGCGGCTGCCCAGGGGACCATCAAGCGGGTGGTGGCCATGGAGCCGGATTTCGCGGCGGCCGAGACCATCGTTCCGGGCGCCGGGTTTGTGAACGGCGTGGCCCTGGAGCCTGACGGAGAACTGCTGTACTACACGGAGACCTTCAATGGCGTATGGTCCTTCAACATGGAGACCGGCGAAAAGACTCAAATCGCGGACGCGGAGTTCATGGGGGTGATGGACGGCGTTACCGTGGCGGACGACGAGACCGCGTGGGTCTGTTCCAATTCCCAAAAGGCCGTGATTCCGGTCAAGCACGGCGGCATGCGCATCGGGTACCATATAGACGGCATGGGTGCGCCGTCGGCCTGCGCCATGGGCATGGGTCCGGGATTCGACAACAACACGCTGTACATCACGGAGATTGCGCAACGCTCCCGGTGCAAATGGTTTGACGGGCGCGGCGTCTGGGCGTTGCCCCTGGACAAGGTCAGGCCATAGCGGTTCCTTGAAAAACCTCGAAGTCACGGCCTGTCAAAACGCGGTGCGATGCCGCGCGCACCGGGCGGCATCGCGTTTTTCAACAGGCTGTCGGGCAGCCCGCAAGCATGGCAGAGAAGCTGGTCCTTGCAGTGGATCTCGGAACGTCGGGGCCCAAGGTGGCCCTGGTGGATTGTCGGGGAAGGGTGCTGGACAGTGATTTCGAGAAGACCCCGGTCACCCTTTTGCCCGACGGTGGAGCCGAACAGGACCCGGAAGGGTGGTGGCGCGCCATTGTGGCCGCCGCCCGCCGGGTGCTGGACAGGTGTTCCGACAGCAGGCCCCTGGTCGCCGCGGTGAGCTGCACCACCCAGTGGTCGGGAACGGTTGCGGTGGACCGCTCCGGGACGCCCCTGATGAACGCCGTGATCTGGATGGACTCCAGGGGCCGCGGGCACCTCGAACCCGTGATCGGCGGCAGGCTCACCTTCCAGGGGTACGGACTGGCCAGGGCGGGCAAATGGCTCAGGCTCACCGGCGGCCTCCCCGGCCGGTCG
Source organism: Desulfatibacillaceae bacterium (assembly GCA_046542385.1). Classification (GTDB taxonomy): domain Bacteria; phylum Desulfobacterota; class Desulfobacteria; order Desulfobacterales; family Desulfatibacillaceae; genus JBKHBM01. Next base: position 5,227 of record JBKHBM010000051.1, read on the forward strand.
GGCAAGGACCCCACGGCCCACATTCTCTACATCAAGCACGCACGTCCGGACGTCTACGAACGCACCCATAAATTCCTGGAACCCAAGGATTACATCAACTTCCGGCTGACCGGCAGGTTCGCGGCGGGCCCTGATTCCATCGCCCTGCACTGGGTCACGGACAACCGGGACCTCTCCGAAGTCAGGTACGACGACGGCCTGCTGCGGCTTTGCGGGATACCGAGAAAGAAGATGCCCGACCTTGCGCCGGTGGCATCCATCCTGGGACCGCTGACGCCGGAGGCAGCGGGCGCCCTGGGGCTGCCCCCGGAGGTCGCCGTCTGTATCGGCACGCCCGACGTACAGGGCGCGGCGCTTGGTTCCGGTGGGGTTCGCGACAACGACGCGCATCTGTACATAGGCACCTCGTCCTGGCTCACCTGCCACGTGGGTTACAAGAAGACGGACGTCTTGCGGAACATGGCAAGCCTGCCTTCCGCCATTCCAGGCCGCTATTTCGTGGCCAACGAGCAGGAATGCGCGGGCGCGTGCCTGAATTTCCTGGTGGACAACCTCGTGTTCCCGGATGACCTGCTTCGCGGAACGCCCCCGGAAGGCAACCCTTACGAACTGCTGATGGAAGCGGCGGCGAACGTTCCCCCCGGTTCGGACGGGCTGATTTTCACGCCCTGGCTCTACGGTGAAAGAACGCCTGTGGAAGACGCCACGGTCCGCGGCGGTTTCCACAACGTGACGCTCGAGACCACCCGCTCCCACATGGTCCGGTCCGTGCTCGAAGGGGTGGCGTTCAATTCCCGGTGGCTGCTGGAAGCCGTGGAGCGTTTCGTCAAACAACCTCTTCCCGCCGTGCGCATGATTGGCGGTGGGGCCAGGTCCACGCTGTGGTGCAAAATACACGCGGACGTGTTCAACCGGCCCATTCTCCAGGTCAGGGACCCCATCCACGCCGGAGTGCGGGGCGCGGCGTTTCTGGCGGCCGCGGCCCTGGGCAAACTCCGTTTCGAGGACATACCGGACCTCGTCGAAGTGGAGCACCGCCATGAACCGGACCCGGCAAACCGCGCCATGTACGACGGATTGTATGCCGAGTTCAAAACCATTTATAAAAAGACCCGGGGCATCTACGCCAGGCTCAACGGCGGTGCCGCGCACTGATCCGGGTGGCCGCGAATCCGGGGCCGAAGAGGTAGAGCATGGAGATTTTCGAGAATCCGACCCTGAATGCCGCGGCAATGAGGCTGGCCAGGTACGCCAAAAAGGTCCCGTTCTTCAGACCCTTCATCGACAGGCAGATGTCCTCGATCACCAGGGAGCTGGAAAAGTCGGCCAAACCTTACAAGGGTGATTTCGCCGAGTATCCCGTGCTGCCCGAAGAGGGCGTGGCGCGCGAGGCCATCCTGTCCGAAATGGAGGAGTTGCGGGACAGGGAGGAGGACCGGTGGCGGGAAGGATACGTCTCCGGAGCCGTGTACCACGGAGACAGGGAGCACATTGAGTTCCTGAACAAGGTATACGCCATCCATTCCCAGGTGAATCCCCTGCATTCGGACCTGTGGCCCAGCGCCACCAAGTTCGAGGCGGAGATCGTGTCCATGTGCGCCCATATGCTGGGCGCGGACATGACGCCTCCGGGAGAGGACCGGCAAATCGTGGGTTGCGTCAGCTCCGGAGGCACGGAGAGTATCCTGCTGGCCATGAAGGCATATCGGGACCGGGCGCGCGATAAAAAGGGCATTAAAAAGCCCGAGATGATCGCACCGGTAACGGCCCACGCCGCCTTTGACAAGGCGGCCGGGTATTTCGGCATCAGGCTGCGCAAGGTACCGGTGGGCGATGACTGCAAGGCGGATGTGAAGGCGGTGAAAAAGGCCATCAACGGGAACACCGCCGTGATCATCGGTTCCGCGCCCTCGTTCCCCCACGGCGTGGTGGACCCCATCGCGGAGATGTCCGAACTGGCCCGGGCCCGGGGCATCGGCTTCCATACAGATTCATGCCTCGGCGGGTTCGTGCTGCCCTGGGCGGAACAGCTGGGCTATTACGTGCCTCCCTTTGACTTCCGGCTGCCCGGAGTCACATCCATGTCCTGCGACACCCATAAATACGGGTACGCGGCAAAGGGCACCTCCGTGGTCCTCTACCGGGGGCTGGAGCTTCGGCATTACCAGTTCTTCACCATCACGGACTGGCCCGGCGGCCTCTACTTCTCCCCCACGTTTGCCGGCAGCCGCCCGGGCGCGCTTTCCGCGGCGTGCTGGGCCGCCCTGGTGTCCATGGGCAGAAAGGGGTACCTTGACGCCACCCGCGCCATCCTGGAAGCCGCGGACGCCATCAAGGCCGGGATCGACAAAATTCCCGAATTGCACGTCCTGGGCGACCCCCTGTGGGTCGTCGCCTTTGCCTCGAACACCCTCGACATCTACCAGATCATGGACAGGATGGGCCATAAGGGCTGGAACCTCAATGGCCTGCACAAGCCGTCCTGCGTGCACATCTGCGTGACCCTGCGCCACACCCTGCCCGGAGTGGCGCAACGATTCGTGGAGGACCTCACGGAGTCCGTGGAGTATGCAAAGGCCCATCCCACGGAGAAGGAGGGCATGGCCCCGGTCTACGGAATGGCCGCCACCTTTCCGGACCGTTCCATGGTGGGCGACCTCCTGTTGCGGTACATGGATGTCCTGTACAAGGTGTGATGACCGCGTTTCCGGGACGGACGGGGGTCACTTCTCCCCGCCGTCGGAATAGAGTTCCGGATACAGCTTTTTCAGGCACGTGGGGCATATGCTGTGGGTGACAGAGGCGTCGGAGTGATTCTGGATGTAGGCCTCCAGCCGGTTCCAGTAACCCTTGTCGTCGCGTACCCTTTTGCAGTTGGCGCATATGGGCAGAAATCCCTTGAGGGTCTTCACCTCGGACAATGCCTGTTTCAGTTCCCGGATCACCTGGTCCCTCTGCCGCTCCGCCTTCTTCCTGCGTTCGATCTCCTGCTGGGCCAGGGTCAGTTCCTCCTCGATTTCCGCCACCTGCTTCAAAATGGACAGCACCGGACGCTCCTCGATTTCGATCCCGGGTTTTTTGCTCTGCCAGTTCAGGTAGGTGTACAAAAAGGGCAGGGCGAAAACGGAGATTACGAACCGGCTTACCAGGCTGCCCTGCATGATGCTCAGGTATTCCGGGGTGCCGGCGAACGCACCGGTGGCAAACAGGAAGACGTCGAGCCACATCACGCCCAGCAGGGTGAGGTACGCCCTGAGCCACAGCTTGAGGTTCAGGAAGGGCTTGCCGAAATACTCCCAGGCCATGGCCAGGAAGATCAGGTCCAGCATGGTGGCCACTACTGACGCCGTGTTGATCCGCAGGCTGGGAACGGGTACGTTGACCAGGCTGGACGCGCCCACGAGCTCCGCCTGGAAGTGCAGCACCGTGGCGATGAGCGGCATGAGGACGGACACCCCGATTATGGTGGAAATGGCGATCCGGGTGGCCTTGGGCCCGTCGAACACGTACACCACGAAAACGCCCAGCAGGAGGGACGTGTAGAATACGGTGGAGCCCACCACGAAGGTGATGCCCATTACCTTGACGACCATGCCGGCATCCGTGACCCAGGACATGATGGCGGTAATGGCTCCCATCAGGGCGTAAAAGTGGACGGGACCGAACCTGTGGCGCAGGGAGTGCGCCCACAGGACCAGAAAGTACACGACCATGGCTTCGAGGATCAGGATTATGGCGGCGTTGTCCATGTCCCTCCGGGGTGTAGTTGGCCTGAATCCGTGACGAATATCCTGAATAACATTGAAAAGCCTCAACATACCGGCTTCTCGTACATTCCATACGGATTTCCGGGTTCACCCAACGGATGAAAGGTCTTTTCGGCCCACGGCGCGGCCCATGCAGCGCATCACCAGCGTCAGGGCCCGGCCGGCGTACCTCGGTATGCCCCGACAGTCCTCTTCCCTGCTTCCGCACTGCCCGAGACCGCTCATGGGTTCAGGCATGGATGAGACCAACCGGTTGTCATGGAACGATAGCAGGCAGGGCCTTCTGGTGCAAGGCCTGTTGCGGTGGTGTCACAGGTGTCGCCAGATTTCCCCGGCGATGTCGTCGATGGTGCGCATGGCGCCGCCCCGGTCGCACTCGACAAGCCGGTAGGGGGCGCCGGATTCGCAGAGATGCAGGTAAGCGTCCCGTACCCGGGCTATGTAGTCGGTGTCCTTTTCGTGGAGGTCGAGGGCTTCCAGGGTGTACCCACGGGGGCTTTTCTTGAGCACCTGGGCCAGGGCCACCTCCGGTTCCGCATCCAGCACGAAGACCAGATCGGGACGGGGGAGGCCGAGTACTTCGTACTCCATCTCGTCGATCCAGGCGATGAGACGGTCCATGCCCGACCACCACAGCTTTGCCCCCTGGTGGGCCATGTTGGAGGGGACGTAGCGGTCCAGCACGATGTAATCGTATCCGCTCCAGTCCTCCGTAGCCATGGCCTGTCGGCGGTCGCAGGCGTAGAGTACGGCGGCCAGCTTGGGATGGACCTGGTCCAGCTCCCCCAATTCGCCGTTCAGGTACTCCCCCACCACCCTGCCGAAAAAACTGTCGTACCGCGGGAACGTGGTGTGCAGAACCCTGTGGCCGGAATCCGCGAGGCGGTCCGCGCATATCCTGCTTTGAGTCCCCTTGCCTATCCCGTCGATTCCCTCGAAGGCGATGATCATTGAAGCTCCCGTTGGGTGGCGGCCGGCGGCCGTGAAATCCCGATGTTTTCGTTGCCTGGTTGCTGGTCTGGCTATAGCGCAAACGGTTCGCGCAATCAAGCGAAGCCCTGCGCGGGGCAGACGGAACCGCCGGCGTGCGCCGGGCGGGTTTGTTGACGGCCCCGCTCCTTGGGGGTTCTTGAAGGATTATTCAATATTTGGTTACGGAATCAGGGTAAAATTTGCATGTATCCGGGCCGAGCCGTCTCCATTGTTGCAATAATTTGAAATTTATGTAAAATCGAATTTCTACTCCGCCCGGGGGATGCGCGTCCGTCCGGTGCGCGGGATCGTGCAATCTCTTGGCACAGTAACCGCTGACCATTGTATTCGAAGGGAGCCATCATCGACATGGTGCGTCTGCCCGTAGGCCACAATCCAGGGCGCCATTGCGCCAGCACGGGTATATGCAACCTGGTCCGGCACCATGGCCTGGGATGGACCGAGGCCATGTGTTTCGGCCTTGGCGCTGGCCTGGGCCTGTACTATTTTCCCGCCCAGGGCCTGGGAGCCTCCAGAATGGTGCACGTGCGGCACGCGGATTACGAGTCCGTCTTTTTCAGGAACATCGGGCACCCGTTTGCGTGGAGGACCTTTTCCGATCCCCAGGCCAGCGAGGCCGCCCTCTGCGATGCCCTGGACCTCGGCAGGCCGGCGATCCTGCAGACCGACATCTACTATCTGCCGCATTTCTCTTCCCGAACCCATTTTCCGGGGCACCTGATAACCGCCTGGGGGTATGATCCGGGCAGACAGGTGTTTTACGTCACGGACACCGAACGGACCGAGGTCATAGAGGTTGCCTTCGAGGACATGCGAAAGGCCCGTTTCTGCGACGGAGGCATTTACCTGGTGGAGGGCAACATGTACGCGCCTGAAGCCATGGAGCCTCCGGAGGACATGTCGGGGGCCGTCCTCGGCGCCATCCTGGGACAGAGCCGGGACCTTCTTGCCGGACAGGGGGACATCGCGGGGCTGCCGTGCCTGGAAAAGTGGCGGGATGAACTGGCGGACTGGAAGCGGTTTCCGGACTGGGCGTGGACCGCGCGGTTCGCCTACCAGGTGCTGGAGCGCAGGGGGACCGGCGGCGGCGGATTCCGGCTGATGTACGCGGACTTTCTGGCCGAGGCGGCGGCGATCCTGCCAGGGGTTGCCGAATTGGGCCTGTATGCGGCCATGTCCGTATGCGCGGATGCCTGGAGGGGTCTTGCCGCGGAGCTCAAGGAGGCGTCGGAACGGGAAGAGCCTGACTTTTCGGACGTTGGGCGAGCCCTGGACGAGGTAATCAGGAAGGAAAGGGCATACCACGAGCTGGCCCTTACGCTGGAACGGATCTGAATCCGGGGAAATGAGTTCGTGGATGCCACGGCTTCCGTCCGGTATTTCGCGAGATCGGGACGTTTTCTCATCGGATGAATGGAGTTTTTGCTTCAGGCTGCCTTGATGCGGGGCGCGATCGCCCGCCTGCGTGCAGTCCGGGGCGGATCTCGGGGTCCGACGCCATGTACGCGGCAGGTTCGGCAGGAAACGCTTTGCCATTTGGCATTGCGTGTGATAGTGTCCTAAGCCGTCAAAATAACGATTTTTTCAGGCCACCTACCCCACGTGGGCGGCCGGGCCCGCGGACACGGGACGCGGGCGAGCGGGACGGGGATTTTCGTATGGAGGATCTGGATCTGGATCTGGACCTGGACAAGGAAGTCGAGGACCTCTTTGCGGACCTTGGCGAGGCCGACGCGTTCGACGAGCCACTGGAACCCTATTCTCCGGGGTTGTCCGAAACCCTGCTCGGCGAGGAGCAGCGGGTGGACGCCCTGCGCGTGCTGTTGGTTGATTTCGTGTACGAGATCGCCCGCTTCGTGTCCGCTTCGCGCAGGGGGGTGGCGGAGGACGTGAAGCTGGCCACCGGCCGGTTGATGGAAGTCCTGACCGTGGTGGACGAACTGCCGGACCATGACAACCAGATTCTCCTGCGCCATCAGGGAAGGGGCCTGGAAGGCGAGGGCACCATCAGCGAACAGTATGATTACGTGCTGACCCTGGGCAATATCCGACTGGACCTCACCGAGGTCAAGGCCGCCATCAAGCGGCTGGAATACCACGGCTATCACACGGCCATGGACTTCCGCAACGCTCTAAAGACCATCAGCGCCGCCGGCGTCAATACCCTGCGAGTGTATACCGGCGTGCAACTGGAGGAGGAACGGACCCGTCTTGAAAAGGCGTTCACCATCCTCTCCGACTATCTTCGTGCATCGGCGGCCAGGCAGCGCCCGGCCATTGGTGATCCAAGGTGGGGCAGCGTGCCGGTCATCCATGACGACAGGCACGAACCCGATATCAACCTCACACTGCTGGCCGCGGTGAACAACCTGAAACCGGGGACGGCCCAGGGGCTCATGAACAAAATAGCGGGGCTCATGAACAAAGCCGATCCCAAGGAGCCCCTGGCCCAGTTTCCCAGCATCTACAACGCGGCCTTCGCCTTCAAGAAGATGCGCGAGCTGCTCAGGAAGAGCCCGATCGAGGTCAACAATCCCAGGTGGCTCGTCGCCGCCCAGGAGCGCACCGCCAATTTTCGGCTTCAATCCATGCTGGCCCGGTTCGTCTCCGACGAATTCGGCCAGTGGTCCCAGGAACCCACCAAAATCATGGACTGCATCTATGCCAATGATTACGGGTACGTGAGCGCCTACCACCTTGCCGACCGGCTGGAACTGGCCACCGAGCTGCTGTCGCGGATCGAGTCGAGGGTGGAGCGGGCCCGGGGTTCGGAGAGGCCCAAGGTAAAAAAGTTCCAGCGCATCGCGGTGAAGAACGTGCTGGAAAACCTGGGGTTGAGGTTGGAAAGGGTTCAGGGCGACGTGTTCCAGGACCTGGACATATCCGAAGACTCCATCAAGGCCAGGATATCCAGGCAAAGCTCGGTCAAGCGTTTCGTGGACAAGCGCATCCTGGACATGGTCGTCTTCCAGAGGCAGCGGAGCATCACCAAAAAGAAGGTCAAGGCCATGCTCCGCCACGACATCGAGTTCGGGCGGGAAGACTACGCCAACATCGCCAGGGACTTTTCCATCACCCAGAAGGAAGCCAAGAACCTGGTGGACCTGATCCGGGGATGCCATGACACGGAAGGCCACTTCATTCGCAAGGCCTTCGAGGAGAATATCCCGGAATTCGCCAAGCATGGCGGCAAGGTCTTCGAGTTCCTGTGGCATTATCTCAAGGAAAACGGAAACCGGCAGGACCGGGTGGCCTTGCTCAATGCGCTCCAGCTTTTCATCGACCAGATGGGAAAACACCAGGACGCGGTGCAGGTGCTTCTGGAGGACTTTCTGCACGACCCGGAAACCGTGCAGTTTTCGGACCGCAATGCCCTCATGCTCATCAACACCCTGGTGCGCAAGTTCAACAAGGAACTGCACAGGGACATCCACATGACCCCGGCCGAGGTACTCAAGGTCAAGGAGGGCCTGGACGAGGAGGCCGCCGTATATACCCGTGAGTTCATCGCCCGGGAGAAGGAGCGGTTTTCCCGCAAGGTCATGACCGTGCACAAGCGGCTCAAGGAGAGTCTGAACGCGCCGGACGATTCCGAGACCATGCCCGTGCGCTACCTGTTCACCCTGGAGTGGGAGACCTATATCCTGCTGTCCCTGGTGGGAGGCATGGAAGGGTTGGTGATCGCCATCAGCGCGCTTCGTGAGTACTGCAATCCCGAATCCGAGGTGTACAAGCTCAGGCGAAGCCAGAACGCCCTGGTCTGGCTGCTACCCATCATCCAGGTCCTCATCCGGGGGCTGGCCAGGCTGGGCGACGCCAATGACGTTACCATGCTGCACAGCCTCAAATCCAGGGAGGCGGCGTTCAAGGAACTGCGCAAGGACCCCCAGTACTGGGAACAGGTGCAAAGGGTCATGAGGCTGGCTGACGAAACCATCGACATATTGAGCGCCCGGGCCGACGACAGGATCTGAAAACCGGCGAGAGACCTGACCGTATGGCGCCGAACCACGTTCGGGCGTACCTGTTTTTCCCGTCCGTCCTCCCGGGACCCTTCCGCAATTCCGCCGTGAAAATCCGGGCGGCAGGGACTTGCAATTTTCCTGTTGGTTTGTTAGATATTCCTGCGAATCATCCGATACATGCAATCCCATCAATCCAGGACACCCGGGGCCCAGGCGAGTTTCGCGCGCCCCCGTCGTCTCTGTGCGTTGCCAATACCTGTCATCTGGTCGGCGGTCCTGCCCAGCCAGTCCCGGAGGTAGCCCATGGGTTCCGTGCCTCGCGTCGTACTCAAGGGAGCGGTCGATTTCGTTCCTCTTACCGAGGTGGTGCGATTCCTGGGCAGGAATTCGTGCACCGGCATCTTGCGCATCAAGCGGAAAGACGGCAAGGAAACCGGCCTGATCGGCTTTTCCGGCGGCGACGTGTTGAACGCGACCAATTCCGGGGTGTCCGGGATGGATGCCATCATGGAACTGTTCGCATGGACCGAAGGCGAATACGAATTTTTTGAAAAGGATGTTTCCTCGCGCAGGATCATAACCGAAAGCCTGGATGAAATCGTGCGGCGGGGAGTGGCTTTGGATGGCGGGAAGCCCCGGCCGCCGGTAGCTGAAAAGGCGCAATCTCCGGATGGGTTCCGGGGGCCCCGCCTCATCACCGGCCCACCGGCGAACTACTCCTACGTGGTGGAGGAATACGAGTATGCACCGGGCCAGAACATCGTGGAGCAGGGAAGCCGGGGAAGCTGGATCAGTGTGGTTCTGGAGGGAGAAGCCGACATCCTTCGCCAGACGCCCCGGGGACCGGTCACGCTCTGCCGGATAGGTCCGGGGGCTTTGATCGGCGACCTGGCCATCGTGCTCAACCGCCAAAACGTGCGGGGGGCCACCGTCAAGGCCGTGGACGACGTGGTCCTGGGCCTTCTGGATCTGAAGAGCATCTATACGGAGTTTTCACGAATGTCGGCCGAGATGCGGGGCCTTTTCGTGAGCCTGAACCGGCGATGGTCCCAGTTGAATGCGTGCCTCGTGGACATGCATCTTGGCGCCAACCGCCTGCAGAAACAGGTGGCTGACCGGACAAAGGAGTTCCCCGTCGACAAGGGCGAGGCATGGATCATCAGAAAGGGCACAGCCGTGGTATTGAAGAAGACGGCCAATGGAAACATACCGGTGGGCGTCTTTGGTGAGGGGGACTTTCTGGGCGACGTGCCGTTCATGCAGGTGGGTCATGAGCCCGGCCACGGGCTGGTGCGTACCACAAGGTCCATGGAATCCGATTCCCTGGATATTGCCGCGCTGACTGCCGAGTATGACGAGGCCCCTCCCATGGTGCGGTCCATCATCGAATACGTCACCAACTGCGTTTATGTCACTACGGCCATTCTGGAAGATGTTTACGGTCGCAACGTGTCAAGAAGGTCCAGGGGGGCGTAGAAAAAACCTGAATCCCCGGCCGGTTCAAGGATGATGTGATGCAAGGCGCGTGAATCCCGGGGAGATGGGCGAACTCATGTTGCGTCGCACCGGGACGGGGATGGCGCGCGTACCGGACAGACCCCGTTTTTCGACAGACTGACGGCAGGGGTGCCCGTCAGGCAACTCAGTGCGCGGCTTCGGGATCCAGAACGAAAAAGTACAGTTCGCCGGGGTGCTTCATGTGTCCGGCCGCGATTTCCGCGTAGTCGCCGCGTCCCCAGAACAGGTCCAGCCGCCCCGGTCCGCGGATTGCGCCGCCGGTATCCTGGTTTGCCGCGAACCTTCCGAAGCCGGTCCATTCCATGATTTGGCCTTCCGCGTCCACCACGGGCTTCCGGCTGCGGATGTACACGATGGCTCCCTCGGGAAACAGCCTTCTGTCCGTGGCCACCGAGCGGCCGGGAGTCAGGGGTACGTCCAGGCAACCCAGGGGGCCCTCGTCCTCCTCTTCGAAGAACACGTAGCTTTCGTTGTAGTCCATGACCCGGGCCATGTCCTCGGGGTTGTCCTCCAGGTACCGGCGGATGGCCTGCATGGACATCTTCTCCCGGGTGACCTTGCCCTCGTCGATGAGCAGTCTGCCCACGCTGCGGTACGGTCTGCCGTTCACCCCCGCGTAGTGGGCGTGGATCCAGGTTCCGTCCGGGAAGACAACCCTGCCCGAGCCCTGGATATGGAGGAAGAAGGCGCTCACCGGGTCCTCGAGCCACACGATTTCAAGGTTCCGCCCGGCCAGGGCCTCCTCCCGGTCTATGGCCCTGCGGTCATGGTAGGGGAGCACGGCTCTGCCCTCCACCCGGGCCAGGAGCTTTTTTCCCTCCCATTGTTCCGAGAACCTGCCCAGATCCACCGTGTAAATATCGTCGGGCAGGCGGTACAGGGGGAAACGGTATTTCCCGGTGCGCTCACGGCTCCCCTTGAGCACGGGTTCATAATACCCGGTAAACAGCATGCCCCCTTCGTTGTCCCTGCCCACCGACCGGTACACCACAAAGCTCCGGCGCAACCTTGTCACGAACTCTTCGGGGGATTCGCATTTTTCGGCCAGTTTAATAAAAACCGCCATGCTTGTGTCCAGCCAGTCCGCGGTGTAGGAGTCCGGGCCGAAGGTGAAGGACCGGGATCCGCTCACTTTCCGGTAATAGCGGCGGCTGTTTTCAAGGGAGCGCACCAGGCTGTCCAGGCTTTTGTCGTCCACCAGTTCCGGAACATCGTCCCATTCCACCCGGACCATGGCGGTGGCCGCCGAGTGCGGCACGTCAGGACGGGTACACGCCATGGCACAGAAAGCCAGGACACAGAAAAGAATGGCGAGAAGGGCCATGGGGCGGGCGCCAGAGCGCGGGGGGCGACGGATTGTCATTCGAGGCACGCTGCTTCTCCATGGGCGTTTCAGGGTGATTGCTTCATTGGGGAATGTATGGAGTGGCGGCGGCGGAGTCAAGGCAAAAGAAAAGCCCCGGGCTGGTACCCGGGGCTCATTCTTTGTGCGGATGGCGGGTCCGGCCTACACCACCACGGCAACCTCGCGGGCCTGCGGGCCCTTGGGGCTTTCAATGATGTTGAATTCCACCCTCTGGCCCTCCTCGAGGTTGCGGAATCCCTTGCCCAGGATGGCGCTGTAGTGGACAAAGACGTCGCCGCCCTGGTCCTGCGAAATGAAACCATAACCCTTGGTCGTGTTGAACCACTTGACCGTTCCTCCTACGCGTGCTGCTTCCATGAAACACCTCCTTGATTTGTTGCCATAAAACACCGCTGCCGCCGCGGGGTGGCGGCCAGCGGATTTCCCACAGCCTTGAAAAGTGAGGAAATACCGCGAAGTGGATTACTGCCGTAAAATCCCGGCCGTGGCGCCGGTACTCACCGTAATTGTGATTTCATTTCGGGGACTCGGACTGCGGACACCCTGACAACTGGCCGAGGTCGGAGATATGAGGAGTAAAAGCGCCTGCCGGATATGGTGTCTTTCGAAGTCGGTCCTCTGTTTCGGGAAACCCCTTTGTGCCGGCCAGCGGGTTTTCCACAGTATTTTCAATTTACAGGCATTCTACCGCAGTGGGAATTTCGGGTCAATAGTAAAATTACGGATTGTTGATGGTATTTTATGGGATTATGTGGGTTTATTGTTCGCTCGCGGAAAACACTATACACAACTATTTGATTTTATATGTAAATCATAATCGTATTATAAAAACTGCACGCATTGATTTTCTCGCGTACCGTGTAGGGTCGGGGGCTGGGTGTCTCTTGTGGCATTCAGTATGCCAGAAAGCACTTGTTTTCAGTAGAGGGGTTAACGGGTGTTCACAAGATGTCTGTAGGCACAGATTCCGGGAAAAAAGCGGCGTAACCTTTCTCGGAGGTGCTTGTTGACAAGTATAACTAAAGGGGATTTTTATCCATAATGACCCTGAATCGCCAGCCTGTCAATACCGTTTACGAAAAAACTCGCGAATTCTTACATGCATCACGTATATTTCACGGAAGACAGCGTATCGACATGGAGTTTCCAGGCGGGCGGAACAGGCCCTCGAGCGGAATTCGGTGTTCGGGAGGGCCGGGGTATGGCAAAAAGGCGGAACAGAGTGTCCATTGACAACTGTTCAACGAGGGCGCTCAGGGAGTGTCGGAGCCAGCCAGCCGGGGGATGTCCCGGGACTCCACCACGCGGACCCCGGGCAGGCTGTTTTTTGCCGCCGCCATCATTGCGCGGGCCACGATTCGCGCTTTCACGGGGCGGTACCTGCCGGGAATGACCGCGGCAAAAGGTCCGCTCAGTTTCTGGGCGATCCATTCACCGGCCCGGAAGTCGTGCCGGTGGCCCAGGAGCAGGGATGGACGCAGTATGGTGACGCTTTCGTATCCCAGCCTCGCCACTGCCTGTTCCATCTCGCCCTTGACCCGGTTGTAAAACACGCGGGAACCGGGATCGGCCCCCACGGCGGAGACAACCACCAGCGTGGTCGCGCCCTTCTCCTGCGCGACCCGGGCAAGGTCCCGCACGCAGGTGAAATCCACTTTGGCGAAGGCCTCCCTGGAGCCGGCCTTGCCGATGGTGGTACCCAACGCGCAGAACACATGGTCCGCGGCGGGAAATCGCTCTTCGAGCGCCGGGTCGTCCATGTCCGCAACGTGTTGCTCCACCTTGTCGTGGTGAGCGAACAGCGACACGGTGCGCCGGCCCAGGACGACGGTCTTTTCGTAATAGGGGTCTCCAGCGGCAAGGGCCAGGCAGTGCCCGCCCACCAGCCCGGTAGCGCCCAGGATGAGAGCGACGGGTTTTGACATGCGGCATACTCCGTGCGGTCCCGCGGCGCTGTCGATGACGGCGCCAGGGGTGTCGGGTGGTGGTGATCAGTCCTGGAATATCTTCACGGCGAGGTCCAGGTCCTCGGGGCAGAACACGAAAAGGGCCTTGTCCGTGCCTTCGATGGCCGAGCCGTACACGTAATTGATGTTGATGTCGTTGTCGCCGAAGGTTCTTGCCAGTCCGGACAGGGTTCCCGGCTTGTTGTCGATCTCAATGGCCACCACGGGCATTACGTCGTACAGATACTCGTGCCTGGACAAAAGGTCCACGGCCTTTTCCGTGTCGTTCACCAGAAGGCGGATCAGCGCGAATTCCACGGAGTCCTGTGCCATGGAGTTGTAGTTGGCCACGGACGCGATCCTGCGGATGGACTTGCCCCGGGCCTTGAACAGTTCCCGCACGTAGGCGCTGGCGTCCTGGATGGTGAGGGCGTCGATGTTGATGCCCTCGTTGGACAGGAGGTCTGTCAACTCGCCGAGGGCGCCCGGCTGGTTCTTGAGGAACAGGGATATCTCCATACGGACCATGTTACACCTCATTACAGGGGGTTCGTGTTTTTCGGGTGGTTTCAGCTACGGGCATTGACTGGCCCGGCCCGGTTCGAGTATTGCCGTTGGGTATTGATGTTCCCACAGTAAACCAGTTTTTCGCCGAGTTTTCAAGGAACAACACAACACAGCCAGGGAGGTCAGGCCGGTGGGCGCAAGCGAATTGGAAGCAAGGACGCGAGACCTCGTTGATGCGTACCGCCAGGCGGCGCGCGACGCCGGAGTTCCGGAAGTGACCAGGCCGGCTGTGGTGGACGCAATGCCTCGGGTGTTCGGAGCCAGCGATTTCGTGGCCAGGGCCTTCACGCGGGACCCGGCCCTGTTTTTCGAGATGGCGCACGAAGGCCTTCTGGAGGGACCGCATGACAATGAGGCCCTGTTTGCCCGGGTGGGTGCGGCCACACGAAACGCCGGGGATGAGCGGGAACTGGGCCGCGTGCTTCGGCGGCTGCGGCTCCGGGAATCCCTCCGGGCCGCGTGGCGCGACATTGCCGGCTGGGCGGAGTTGGCGGAGACCCTGGCTCACATGTCCTGTCTTGCCGAGGCGTGCTTGTCCGCCGGTCTGGACAGGCTGGACGGATGGCTTGCGGCAAAACACGGCAGGCCGCGGGATTCCGGCGGCAGGGTCCAGGGACTCGTGGTCGTGGGCATGGGCAAGCTGGGCGCCCGGGAGTTGAATTTCTCCTCGGACGTGGACCTCGTTTTCGCCTACCGGGAGGACGGCGCCACCGGAGACGGCACGTCCTTGAACGAGTACTTCACGAAACTCGCCAGGAGCCTGGTCAACCTGATCGGCAAGAGCACGGCCGACGGCGTCGTCTTCCGCGTGGACGCCAGATTGCGCCCGTTCGGTGAAAGCGGGCCCATGGTCCTGTCCTTCGATGCCATGGAGGATTACTACCAGGCGCAGGGCAGGGAGTGGGAGCGCTACGCCTGGGTCAAGGCCCGGTGCGTGGCCGGCGACCGGGCCGCGTGGCCAGCCTTGTGGGACTCGTTGCGGCCATTTGTCTACCGGCGTTACCTCGATTATGGGGTCTTTGATTCGCTTCGGGAGATGAAGGCCATGATCGCGGCCGAGGTGCGGCGCAAGAAGCTGGCCGGAGACGTGAAGCTGGGTAGCGGCGGCATCCGGGAGGTGGAGTTCATCGGCCAGGTATTGCAGTTGATACGCGGCGGGGTGATCCCGGAATTGCAGTGCAGGCCCATCCTCACGGCCCTGGACCGGCTGGCGGGCCACGGCCTGTTGGACGTCGGCGCGGCGCGGGAACTGACCAGGGCCTACGTGTTTTTGCGCAGGGTGGAAAACCGGCTCCAGGAGTGGGGAGACCTCCAGACTCACGCCCTGCCCGTAGAGCCGGTGCGGCGCGAGGCCATGGCCATGTCGCTGGATTTCCCGGACTGGGAGGAGTTTCTCGAGGCGCTCGATTTCCATCGCGAAAAGGTCCACCGCCATTTCAACGAGCTGCTGGAGCAACCCGGCAAACCGGAGACCGCGGACGCTTCCACTCCGTTCCACGACGCCTGGGCCGCCGCCTCCGACGCGGAACAGGCCGCCGGGCACCTTGCCAGGGCCGGGATAGCCGATTCCGCCGGGGCCGGCTCCCACCTGTCCCGCCTGCGCCAGAGCCCGAAGGTGCGCAGCCTGTCCCAGAAGGGCCGTTCCCGCCTGGACCGGCTTGTGCCCATGGTGGCCGCCGAGGCGGCGAAAACCGGGCAGCCGGCCGTGGTGCTGGGTCGGATGGCGGACATCGTGGAAGCCGTCTGCCAGCGCACCAACTACCTGGCCCTGCTGCAGGAGGAGCCCCAGGTGCTGGCCCTGCTGGCCGGGCTGTGCGACGCGACCCCCCTGGTCTCACGGCAGGTGGCCAGCCACCCTGTACTCATGGATGAACTGGTGGACCCCCGTATGCTCTACAGCCCGCCGGACCGTGACGGACTGCGCCGCGAACTGGCCTCCCGCATGGGCCGGTGCCCCGATGGCGACCTGGAAGTCCAGATGGAGGACCTGCGCATATTCAAACAGGTCAACACACTGCGGGTAATCGCCGCGGACGTCTCCGGGGCCCTTCCCCTGATGAAGGTGAGCGACCGTCTGACCTGGATCGCCGAGGCCGTGCTGGAACAGGTGCTGGACCTGGCATGGAAGCACGTGTCCGCGCGCTTCGGCAAACCGGCGTGCACCCTGAACGACACGTCCTGCGACAAGGGGTTTGCCGTGATCGGCTACGGCAAGCTGGGAGGCCTCGAGCTGGGATACGGCTCGGACCTGGACCTCGTGTTCATGCACGCGGGCAAAACCATGGACATGACCGACGGAGAACGGCAACTGGACGCCGGGTCGTTTTTCGCACGCCTGGGACAGAGGTTCATCCACATCCTTACGGCCCACACTTCCTCGGGCGCCCTGTACGAGATCGACATGCGCCTGCGTCCCAGCGGTGGGTCCGGCGTTCTGGTGTCCAACCTGTCCTCGTGGCGTGAATACGAACTGGAGGACGCCTGGACCTGGGAGCACCAGGCGCTTGTGCGGGCCCGGTTCGTCGCTGGCGACCCGGTGGTGGGCGAGGCCTTTGCCATGGCCCGGGACATGATTTTGCGTCAGCCACGGGACCGGGACAGGCTGCGCGAGGACGTGGTGTCCATGCGGGACAGGATGCGCGAAAACCTGCTCAAACGCAAGGAGGGCATGTTCGACCTCAAGCAGGGCGTCGGCGGCATCGTGGACATCGAGTTCATCAACCAGTATTTCGTGCTGGCCCTGTCCTATGAATACCCGGAGCTTGCCATCTGGACGGACAATGTCCGCATCCTGGAGACCATCGTGAAAACCAACCTGCTGCCCGCGGGGGAGGCCCGGGGCCTGCGCGCCGCCTACCTGGCCCTGCGGGCGGACACCCACCGCCTGGCCCTTGAGCGCAGGGAGGCTCTTGTGCCGGACGATCGCCACCTGGAACACCGGAGGCTGGTCATCCGCCTGTGGAACCGGGTGCTTGGCGAGGAGACCGGCGAGCATGCCGGTAGTGATGGGGAGGGGGATGGCGGGGAAGGGTGATTTGAATGGGGATGGCCGAAAGTGAAATATCCGCCTGCGAATCGCGGGCGCACGGGCCAGCGATCTTGTTGACGGATGGCTCCCCGACAACTGGTTGTCAGGTCGCGAAGCACGGGTGAATTGCCGGGACGACAATCGGAATGCAAGTGGGATGACGAGGGCACTCATTGCGCGGAGAATTCAGGGGCCGGCATTTGACTTGCTCTTGAGGATTTCACTGGTGCTTCGCATCCCGACAGCGAGCTACCGGGGCCCCGGTGAAAGGGGAAACTGATTGACAAAATATCTGATACGCCATATATTATCTCAGAACTTGGATCGTGCTGGATGGCACGAACGCCGAAAGGCTCCAAGGTCGACCAGGCGACCTTTTTAGGTCGCCTTCCTTTTTTTGGCGGCGGGAAATGACTACGTGCATTTTTTATGTTGACGAATCCGGCGACCCCAAAAGACACCATATTCCGCTAAAGAATGGGCAGTCCCCGATTTTTACATTGGGGGCCATAGCTTTACCGGTAGACGCTTGGCGCGACTTTGACCGCCAGTTCCTCAGACTCAAAAGGCACTATTTCCCGGATTGGCTATCAAATAGCTCCAAGCGCGATGAATATTATGAGATTAAGGGGAATGACTTAACCGCGCCACGCAGTTCAAACAGTTCTCGTAAACACGCCTATCTGAAAGCAGTCTTGAATTTTATCCGAACACATGGCGGGGGTAACTGCTGTTTTGGTATTACCATACTAAAAAATGGTAGAAAGCCTACTTTGGAAAATACGGTATATACCATATCACTGCAATATTTGGCCGAACGGTTGAATTTATACATTGATGAGCATCCGAAATATGATAAAGGAATTATTATTTGTGATTCAAGAAAAGGTATGGGAATAAAAAGAGATGTAGATGTCGCAAAGTCATATATGAGTTATATTTTTGGACACAGGACAGGCAAAACATTAACAAATCTTGTTGAGGCTCCAATGTTCGCAGATTCAAGGGTTACTTCAGGATTACAACTGTCCGATAATTTTGTATCTGTTTTAAGAACAACACAATATATACATAATTTAGGAAATATTCCAGGTGGAAGTGACTATGGCCACATGCAAAACTATTGGTCAATCATTAATGGCATGGAGTTTAAGAGCAAAACTATGGAATGTTTCGGTTATCGAACAATAGATTTTCGAGACAAATAGCCGTCAAGCCTTTCGATGCCTCCTTTTGCTGCACGTTGAACTGACCATTTATCAGCCTGTTGAAAAACGCGATCTGCGGCGTTGCGCTTCATTTCTCGTCAGTGCAGCGTACCATAAGTACGCCTTATTCCTCGAAATTCGTGCGCCTTGCATCTCCTCGTTTTTGAACAGGCTGCCAATTCCGAGTTTTTCAACGGCTGTTAGACACGCCGGGGCCGGGCGGGTAACAAGGCAGTCGGCGCGGTATCAGGTGATCTCCTCGAAGAACTCCTTTTCGGCTCCGCACTTGGGGCAGACCCAGTCTTCCGGAACATCCTCGAAGGCGCAGGGAGGCATTACACCGTGGTCGGGGTCGCCTTCCTGGGGATCGTACACGTATCCGCAGGGGCACTCGTACTTGGACATTGGGCATCTCCTTGGTCCGGGGTGATTGTTTTCCACGGCGACTTTTCCGCCGCATGCTCCATGAGGAAATATAATGCGTGCCGGCCCTTATTGCAAACAATTCTCAAAACAGTGCGAGTCCCCTGCCTATCCGAGCAATCCCCGGCCTATCCATTGTCGCTCCCGGACAAACGACCCTCCGCCCTTTTCAGCACGTCCTCCAGCATGCTCTTGTCCACGGGTTTGTGGATGAATCCCGTGGCGCTCATGTTCATGGCGCGCCGGGCCAGATCCGTGTCCCCGTGGCCCGTCAGCATGATCACCTCGGTTTCGCCGTCGATCTCCTTGATCCTTTCCAGCACCGCGAATCCGTCCATGCCCGGCATCTTGATGTCGGTCAGCACGATGCGCGGTTTTTCCTCAAGGAAAATGTCGATGCCCGAGGCGCCGTTTTCCGCCAGGAGCACCTCGTATCCCAGGGCGTTCAGAAACAGCCGGAACATGGACAAGGTGGCCTTCTCGTCGTCAATCACCAGGATCTTGCTCATACCCCTACTTCCTTCACTTCCTTTTATCAGCCTGTTGAAAAACGCGATCTGCGGCGTTGCGCTTCATTTCTCGTCAGTGCAGCGTACCGTAAGTACGCCTTACTCCTCGAAATTCGCGCGCCTTGCATCTCATCGTATTTTAACAGGCTGCAAATTCCGAGTTTTTCAACGGGCTGTTATGCGGCACATACCGGTTTTGCCGGAAAACTCACCGTGAATGTCGTGCCCCTGCCGATTTCGCTGTCCACGTCGATAACGCCGTTGTAGTC
Organism: Desulfatibacillaceae bacterium; assembly: GCA_046542385.1. Taxonomy (GTDB): domain Bacteria; phylum Desulfobacterota; class Desulfobacteria; order Desulfobacterales; family Desulfatibacillaceae; genus JBKHBM01. The sequence continues at coordinate 24,786 of JBKHBM010000051.1, forward strand.
CCGGACGATTCCATAGATGATGGACAGGCCCAGGCCCATGCCCCGCCCCACTTCCTTGGTGGTGAAAAACGGCTCGAACACCCTGTCCCGTGCGTCCCTGGGGATGCCCGTGCCCGTGTCGGAAATGGAGAAGACCACCCTGTCGTCCGCCATCCAGGACCTGACGGATATGGAGTGGGATCTGGGCTCCCCGGTATTCTCCCGTTTCTGCAGAATGGCGTCCCGGGCATTGGAAATCAGGTTGAAGATGACCTGCTCCAGGCGGTTGTTGTGAGCCTGTATCGGAGGCAGGGAATCGTCCAGGGACAGTTTCAGCCGGATGTCGTCCAGTTTCAGCTGCTGGCCGATCATGCCCAGGACGTTGCGCACTGGCCGGTTAACGTCCACGGTTTCCTTGTCGAAGTCGGTTTTGCGGCCGAAGTCGCGCAGGCGGTTGATGATCTGGCTTGCGCGCTGCACCTGGTTGGTGACCTCGCTGACCACGGACAAAAGGTCCTCGCGGGGCACGTCCTGGCCCTTTTCCGCCATCGTCTTGATATACTCGTTGCCCAGCTTGATGGCGTTCAGGGGCTGGTTCAGTTCATGGGCGATGCCCGCGGACATCTCGCCCAGGGTGGACATCTTGCTGGCCTGAATGAGCTGGGCGTCCTTTTCCATCATCTCGGTGATGTCCGTTACCGCCAGGATGATGGCGTCCCGGTCCCTGTAGCGGGTCGGGCAGGTGCGGTAGTTGATGAAAAAGGGTTTCCGGCCCTTGCGGTACTGGCGGACCTTCTGGTTTTCCACGATTCCAATTTTGCATTCGCCGTTCGTCAGTTGAAACATGGAGCGGTCACCTGGGTCAAAGGTTCCGAGATCCGGAAAGCACTTGCCCAGGATCTCGCGTTTCGTGTAGCCGTAGGTCTTTTCGGCGCTGGGATTGGCGTCCAGCACCGTGAGGTCGTCCGCGTCCAGCACGAAGATGGGGTTGGGGCCGCTGTCGAACAGGGAGCGGTACTTCTGCTCGGACTCGTGCAGGGCCTTTTCCGCCTGCTTGCGCTCGGTGACGTCCAGGAACGCGCCGGTGACGTGGTCGATGCGTCCGTCTTCGTCGCAGATGATCTGGCCGCCCTCCTGGATCCAGATGATGTCGCCGTTCTTGGCGCGCATGCGGTACTCGCGGATGTAGGACTTGTTGCCCCTGAGGGCCTTTTTGAAGATGTCCGCGGCATAGCGCATGTCCTCGGGCAGGACGATGTCGTTCCACTTCACGTCACGGTCCAGGAATTGCTGCCGGGTGTATCCGGTGAGGGCTTCCACCTTGTCGTCAAAGAAGTCGATGGCGCCGTCCGCGTAGCCCTTGAACACCACGTTGGGCAGGTTGCTCATCAACAGCCAGTATTTCTTCTCGCTGTCCTGCAACGCCTTTTTGCTGACTTTCTCCTTCGTGATGTCGTGGGCGATGCACAGAAAACCCTTGGCCCTGCCGTCCGGATCACGCACGGCGTTGATGGACATGGAGACCGGAAAGCAGGTGCCTTCCTTCCGTATGAACGTCCATTCGCGTTCGTCGCAACGGCCCTGCCTGGCCATTTCGAAGAACACGTCGAGCCCCACCACGTTCCTGCCCGAATCCGTGGACAGTCGCTGGCTCCATGCGTGGATCTCCGCGCCCTTGTGGAAAAGGAGCGGGGTTTCCCTGCCCACCACCTCCCCGGCCCGGTACCCGAGCAGGTTTTCCGCGCCGGTGTTGAATACGGCGATGACGCCGTCCTCGTCCGTGGCGATGATGGCGACCTGGGTGGCGGAGTCGAGCACGGCCTTGCGCCGCGCGTTGGCGATCTGGAAGTGATTGAGTATCTCTTCGGTTTCCTCGAACTGGCGGGTGGCCAGCCTGGCGGTGATCTCTGCGGCTTCGCGGGAAACCTTGATCTCCTCGCGGAGGACGCGGTTTTCCTCCAGGAGGTCGTTCATTCGCTCCATTCCGAATTCCACCAGTTTTTGGGCATTCAGTTTTTGCATGGCATGGGAGTAGAGACTCATGGTCTCGGTCTTTTCAATGGATTTCGCAGGTCCACGCAGTGGACGGTGCATACGAGGCACGGGTCAAAGGACCGGACTACGTGCTCGGCCTCCACCGGTCCTCGTTGCTATAAATTCAATGATTTCAAGGATTTGTATGCACATGGGCCCCGGCTTTCGCCGGGGTGATGAGCGGTTTTGCCTTATCCGGGTCCGAGGCCGTCCTTGATCCGCTCGGCTCCACGCAAAAACAAACGACGTTCCGGCCACTGGCCCCGAAGGGGCCATGCCGTTTCAGGCCGGGGTTTCAACCCCGGGCCATAACCGAATCGCGTTTCTTCACAACCTGTCACAGTTCCCGGACCATGATCTGCGTAACCGCACGAAACTCGGCCGCGCGCCAGAACCTGTCGGCGCCGGGATTGGCCATGGCGACCCGGGTGAGCACACGCTCGAACCCCCATTCCCGGGCCCAGCCCAGGGTGCGCTCCAGGAGCGCCGCGCCGATGCCGCACTCGCGAAAACCCGTGGACACGGCGATCTCCAGTATCTCGCAGTAATGGGGGGTGGCGAATATCCTGGGAGCGGTCTGTCGCGCTGCATGACAGTATCCCGCGGCTTCGCCGTCCCATCGCGCCAGCAGGATGGAATGGTCCGGCGAGCCCAGGCATCCCCGCAGGTACGTCTCGAACCTCTGCCTGGCGTCCTCGGCCATGTCGAAGTAGGGATCGAGAGCGGCGTGGAACTCCATCAATTCGACCCACAGGTTCACGATATCGGGGACGTCATCCTCCCCGGCTTCAACCATGATTACCTTGTCCGCGCTCACGTCATTCTTTCCAGGGAACCGTCCCGATCGCCGGAACAGCCGCTGTCGTCATGGGGGAACATTTGCCAACCGTTCCGGTACGGCTGACAAAAGCCGTCCGGCATTGATCAATATAACAGGCAATCGAGCGGTGGGGCAACGGATAACAGCCAACCGGGATAACAGCCTGTTGAAAAAAGCGATCCGCGGCCTTGCGCTTCATTTTCCGTGGATGCGGCGTATCGTAAGTGCGCCAATCTGCCAGGAACTCGCGCCTATTGCCTCTCGTTGTTCTTGAACAGGCGGGGATTCAGGGTTTTTCAACGGACAGACAGGCAGGGGCGGCGCAAAGGGATCGTCGATACGTCACACCGGGGCGCACGGCAGGGACACCACGAATATGGCGCCTCCCCGAGCGTCTCGGCGAAAATGCAGCCTTCCCTTGTAGTCGCTCACTATCTGCCGGCTGATGGGCAGGCCCAGGCCCCGGCCCTGTCCCTCGCCCCGGGTGGTGAAAAAGGGCTCCATGATCCTCTCCGCGATCTCCCCGGGCACGCCCGTGCCGGTGTCGTGCACCTCCAGCCACACCCGGTCGTCCCGCATCCGGGTCTCCACGGTGATCACCCCCTCGGCGCCGGGCTCTTCGGAACGGCGGTCGGCAATGGCCTCGGCCGAGTTCTGCAACAGGTTGTACACCACCTGCCCCAGCCGGTTGGCGTGCGCCAGCACCGGGCAGAGGTCCTCGTCCAGGTCGGTGCGCACCACCACGTTCTCCAACTCGAACTGGTGCTCCACGATGGACAGGGTGTCCCGGACCGCGCGGTTCACGCTCACCCGCTCCCTGGCCACCTCGGGCTTCCTGCCGAATTCGGCAAGCCGGTTCACGAACCGGGACGCCCGCTGCACCTGTTCGTCCGTCTGCGCCACTACCAGGCGCAGGTCGTCTTCCGGAATCTCCCTGTCCTGCTCCAGCATCATGGCAAGGTAGTCGTTGCCCATTTTGATGGCGGTGAGCGGCTGGTTCAACTCGTGGGCGATACCAGCGGACAGGCCGCCCAGGCTGGGGATGAGCCGCAGCACGTCCCACGCGGTCACCAACTCCACGTGGAGCATGAGCGAGGGCAGCAGAATCAGGTCGCCGACCAGCGCCGCAAACATGGTGAGGACCATGAGCCCGCCGAATACCGCCGTGGGCTCGAAGTGGGAAAACAGGAGCACGGAAAACCCGACGCTGATGGTGAGGGTGGTGAACATGATGGGCATGCCCACGTGGCGAATGGTCTCCCGCAATGCCCGATCCTTGTCCAGGTCCCTGCGGAACTCCCGGTTGTACCGGAACAGGTAGTGGATGGTGTCGTCCACGGCCAGGCCGATGGCGATGCTGGCGATGAGGCTGGTCACCGCCGACAACTCGATGGACAGCCAGCCCATGGCCCCGAAACACACGATTATGGGAAACAGGTTGATGATGATGGCCACGACGCCCACGCGACCGGACAGAAACAGCACTATCATCATGCCGAAGATCAGCACCAGCGTGAGGGACAGGCTCTTTATCTGGCTGTTGGTGAGGATGGTCGAGCTTTCCGCCACAACCATGCCCAGGCCCGTGACATGGCCCACGAAGTCTCCCGGATAGTTTATTTCGAGGTACTCCTCCAGCTGTTCCCCGACCCGCACGAAGTCCGCGGTGCTCTTTAGGTGGGTGCGGAGCAGCACATGGGTCTTGCCCATGCCCGGGGACATGAACCGTTTGTACATGTCGTCGCCCAGCATGGCCTTGTAGGAGTTGGTGAGCATGCGAACCCGGTAGTCCCGTTCCGGCAGCTGGTAGGCCCCGGGATCGTACATGGAATCAGCGTAGTTCACCAGTTTCAGGAAATCGTTGAAGCCAACGGTCTTGTCCACGCCGTCCAGGGTCTCGGCGTACTTCTGGATGTCCTCGATCTTCCTGAGGTTTTCCGGGTTTTCGAAATAGCCGTCACTTTTCGCGTCCAGCACCAGGTTCACGGGAAAGCTGCCAGCGAGGTCCTCGTAGATGTCGTGGAACCGCTGGGCTATGGGCGTGCTCTCCTTGAAATAGCCCACGGGGTTGGTTTCCACCCGGATGAAGAACACGCCGACGACGGACAACAGCACCAGGGCCGCGGCCACGGGCAGTGTCACCTTCTGGTGCCGCAAATCCAGCGCCACCACCTTTTCCAGCGCACGGCGGAACACGACCCGGGTGAGCCACGTCTCCCGGAACTCTCTTTTGGGCAGGGGCAGCAGCACGGTTACCGCGGGCAGGCAAAACAGCATGAGCACCAGCATGATCAGCATGCCCAGCATTGAAAACGCGGCGAATTCACGGGTGCCCGTGATTCGGTTGATGAGCAGCGACCCCAGGCCGATTGCGGTTGTGCCCACGGCCAGGGTGGTGGGGAAACCCATACGGGCAAAACACCGGGAAACCGCCTCCGCCGGGGTCTCGGATTTCGCGGCCTGCGCCCTGTATTCCGTCATGATGTGCATGAGGTACGCCGTGCCCACCGCGATGAGGAACACGGGCACGATCATGGTCATCAGGGACAGGGGCACGCCCAGCAGGGACATGATCCCGAAGTTCCAGACCACGGCCACGGCTACGGTGCCGCCGGGTACCAGTATGCCCCGGGCCGTCCCGAACAGGACGAACAGGACCAGCAGTATCACCACGTAGGTGATGGGCGGCAGGGTCATGAAGTCCTGCTCCGTGTACTCGGCCAGGGCCGCCGCCACGTTGGGCATGCCGATCTGGTACAGATGGAGCCCGCCCCTGGCGTTCTCCCGCTCCATGATCCGGTCCACCGCGGCGATGGCCGCTTCCTCGTCCGCGTTGTTCTCGAGCAGGATGGAAATGACCGTGGCGGTGCGGTCCCCGGAAATGAAGTTCTGGCGGAAAAGCTCCACCGGCTCGATCTTCTTTGCGAACTCCGCCACCGACCACTCGCCGAGGAGCTCCATGTCCTCCTTGATCCCGGGCAGGCTCATGGTCCGGTCCGCGCCCGGGATGTCCCCGAACTCCTCCGCCAGCGCGGAAATCCTGGCAAAGGTTTCCGCCTCCAGCACGTCGTCCGTCTTGGCCACCACGAACAGGATCTGCTCCGCGCCGAACTCCTCCTTGAACTGCTCGTAGTACCGGGTTTCGGGCAGGTCCTTTATGGCGAGGTCGTAGATGGAGGTCTTGAAGCGCAGGTCCAGGGCATGGTAGCCGAAGAACAGGGTGGCCGCCGCGAACAGGGCGATGACGCGCCATGGATGGAGGGTGATCCATTCCAGGACGGCGGCAAAGCGGCTTCTCTGGGGAGTTTGACGATCCATAAGTCCCGTCGGGAAAGGGTCTCGGACTGAACAATGCTGTAACCCACGAAGGTGGGGCTGTCAAATCCTATCCCGTGTCTCGCGACCGGGGTTTGTAACCTGCCGCGTTCACTTTCCTTTTGACTTTTCCGGGTCCGCGTGGTACCCGTTTTTTTCCATCCGGATAATATGGAAGCTCCCGAAATTTCAAGCAGTCAGGAGGTTTTTGCCGTGGATAAGAATCAACACTTCCTCTTGGGCACCTTTCCGTCCTCGATCGTCTTCACCGTCGTGTTCGGCGTAATCCTGGTCGTCGCCTACTTTCTGGCCTCGTCTTTCGCCACCGACGGGGGGACCGGATACGGAGGGCCCACGGGGCCGGCGCCCCTGCCCATGGTGCTGGCCTTCGCCGCCACTTACGGCGTCATCACCGGCATCGTCCTGGGGGTCTTCCAGAAAAAACCCCTGCGCCTGTTATACGGGGCGGTCGCCGGCATGTTCGGCGCGGCCATCAACTGGTTGGCCATAGGCATGGCCCTCATCTGGTTCATCATCTACACCCTTTACATACTGACAGTCATGGTCGTGAGCTGGAGCGTGCCAGCCTGGTCCCTGTTCTCGGACTTCAATCTCCTGGGCAAGGCGTTTTTGTACGATAGCGCCGAGCTGGTCCTGTGGGGCGGCGGCCTGTTCCTGGGCATCGTCCTGCTCTATCTGTACTCCCGGCTGCCCTACGAGCGGCTGTATCCCATGGTGAGCAGGAAGGTGATTGTCCCCGTCCTCGTCGTCCTTGCCGCCATCGGCATCGCATTCACGGCGTTGGCGCCCCGCGCCACCCTCGAGGACATGGTGCACACCATGCCCCAGCGGATCGACACGGAAATCGTGGACGCGGGCAACTATGCGTTCGACTTCGATGGAATGAAATGGACCGTGGTCGTGCGGAAAGACGGCGCCGAGGTGTTCGAAGGCCTATCCAACGCCAATACGACCGTAAGCATGGACAAGGCCACTGCACTCAGCTTCGCCGTTGGCAAGAAGACGATGTTCGACATGACCCCGGGAGAGACCTACACGGTGCAGGGGGACGAGATGATGGCGGACGAGGGCCTGCGCTTCATGACGAATTACAGGCCATCACTGTCCACGCCGCTGGTCTGGCTGTTGAACCTCATGATGCTGCTCATCCTCGGTTCCTTCAGCGTCGCCCCCTTGATCTGCGTGTACGACACGTTCTGGCACGACTCCCTGAACACGGGCGGCATGATCTCCATGAGCGAGCCCGAACCCGTGTGATCGTGACGGCCTGGTATAACAGCCTGTTGAAAAACGCGATCTGCGGCGTTGCGCTTCATTTCCCGTCG
>JBKHBM010000052.1:0-32215 GCA_046542385.1 Desulfatibacillaceae bacterium
CGTTGACGAGAAATGAAGCGCAACGCCGCAGATCGCGTTTTTCAACAGGCTGTTATCACCACCCCGGGGCTGTCCAGACGATTGGGTCCACCGCAAAAAGCCCGCTCCGCGGTGATAGGGGCACAAGGCATTTTACTTGCGCGCCGCATGAGGCCGCCCCGGAGGGCGAACAATCCTTTCACCCACCGGGTGAAAGGAAGATTTGTTCAAGAACACGCAAAAAAGCCCGGTTTATGGGGTTCTTGAAAGTTTTTTCAATATTTTCGTCACGGATTCAGGATATGGTTTTTGTTGCATGTTGCGTGTGGTAAGTGTTACAGAACGTGAGCTTCGGGGCCATCCCTGCTCACCAAACCGTCAAGGAGGACAGAAATGAAGAAACTCGCTCTGATCGCAGTCATCGTCATGTTGCTCGCCGGCTCCGCCATGGCTGAAGAGAAGACCCTGGTCTTTGCCACCGACGCCACCTGGCCACCCATGGAGTTCATCGACGAGAACAAGAACATCACCGGCTACTCCGTGGAGTACATGACCGCAGCCGCCGAGGCCGCCGGCTTCAAGGCCGAGTTCAAGGCCGTGGCGTGGGACGGCATCTTCGCGGGCCTGGGCGCGGGCAAGTACGACGCCATCTGCTCCTCGGTCTCCATCACCGAGGAACGCATGAAGGCCATGGACTTCTCCCAGCCCTACTACAAGGTCCAGCAGGCCATCATCGTCCGCAAGGACACCGACTACAAGACCCTGGATGATCTCAAGGGCAAGAAGGTGGGCTCCCAGATCAGCACCACCGGCACCTTCGCCGTGGAAGCCGCCGAGGGCGTCGAGTCCAAGACCTATGACGAGGTCGGACTGGCCGTCGAGGACCTGTACAACGGCCGCCTCGAGGCGGTGGTTTGCGACGACCCGGTAGCCGCGGACTACGCGCTGAACAACCCCAAGTACAAGAAGACCCTCACCATCTCCTCCGTGATCGAGGCCGGCGACGTGGAGTACTACGGCATAGCCGTGAAGCAAGGTAACAAGGACGTCCTTTACCTGATCAACCAGGGCATCACCGCGGTCAAGGTCAAGGGCATCGACAAGAAGCTTGAAAAGAAGTGGATCGGCAAGTAAACCCCGAAATCCCCGGGCCGGGCCTTCAAGGCCCGGCTTTTTTTTCGCACGGAGAACATCGCGGGAAGGACCCGAGCCATGCCAGACGAGCGTGACGTGCACATCGACGTTGGGGACGGAGCGGCCATCCCCTCCAAGAGGGACCGTGGCCTGGTTTCCGCATGGTGGGTGGCCCTCATCTTCGCCACCGTGACCATGGCCTCCCTGCTCATCTTCAAGCCCGACCCCTACCTGCGCATCCTGAAGTTTCTGCCTGACGGCATCCTGGTCACCTTTGAGGTGACCTTCGCCTCGATCGCCCTGGCCATAGTCATCGGCCTGATCACCGGCCTGGGCAGGATTTCCCGGAACCCGGTGATCAACCTCATCGCTTCCACGTACGTCGAGGTGGTCCGCGGCATCCCCCTGCTGGTCCAGCTGTTCTACCTGTACTACGCCATCGGCAAGTTCTACGCGGTCAACGACATGCTCGCCGCCATCCTCGCCATGAGCGTGTGCTACGGGGCCTATATGGGCGAAGTCTTCCGGGCCGGCATCGAATCCATCGACAAGGGGCAGACCGAGGCCGCGCTGTCCCTGGGTTTCAGCCGCAGGCAGACCATGTTCTACGTGATCCTGCCCCAGGCGTGGCGCACCATCCTGCCTCCGGTGGGCAACGAGTTCATCGCCCTGTTGAAGGACACCTCGCTGGTGTCCATCCTGGCCGTCAGCGACCTGTTGCGCCGGGGCCGCGAGTTCGCCTCCAAGAGCTTCATGTACTTCGAGACGTTCACGATGGTCGCCATCATCTACCTGTTCATCACTCTCATACTGTCCAAGCTGGTGAGCTTCATGGAGGAAAGGCTCGGGTCCTATGAGCAACGATGAAACAAGGCAGCCGATCATCCGGATGGACACGGTCTTCAAATACTTTTCCCATGTGAAGGCCCTGGACAACGTGTCCCTGGACGTGTACTCCGGCGAGAAGGTCGTCATCATCGGTCCCAGCGGCTCGGGCAAGAGCACCCTCCTGCGCGCCATCAACCAGCTGGAGACCATCGACCGGGGCATCATCACGGTGGACGGGATCGACATCTACGACGACAACACGAACATCAACAAGGTGCGCATGGACCTCGGCATGGTCTTCCAGAGCTTCAACCTGTTCCGCCACAAGAACGTGCTGGAGAACCTGACCCTGGCTCCCATCAAGCTGCGCAAGGTCTCGCAGAAAAAGGCCGAGGCCATGGCCTACAAACTGCTCGACAAGGTTGGCATCCGGGACAAGGCGGACAATTTCCCGGCCCAGCTCTCCGGAGGGCAGCAGCAGCGCGTGGCCATTGCCCGCGCCCTGGCCATGGAGCCCAAGATCATGCTGTTCGACGAGCCCACCAGCGCCCTGGACCCGGAGATGATCGGCGAAGTCCTGGAGGTCATGGCCCAGCTTGCCAGGGAAGGCATGACCATGGTCGTGGTTACCCACGAGATGGGGTTCGCCCGGGAGGTCGCGGACCGGATCGTGTTCATGGACGAGGGAAAGATTCTGGAAATGGCCCCGCCGTCCAAATTCTTCTCGAACCCGGAGCATCCCAGGCTGCGGAAGTTCCTGGAACAGATACTGTAACGACGCGGGTTTCACACGGGCGGTTCCAGGATCGCTCCGTTCACGTGAAAGGCGTCCCCGGAGGCGCTCGCCGTCGGCCCGGCCGGCGGCATTCTCGCGGTTCCTTCGCGCCATCATGGAAAGATTGACAATGAATTGCAAAGAATGCGGCAAGCGGCTTCTGCTGCTCCGCCAGTGACGGCGGGTCATTCTCCGCTGCAGGTCCTGCGGCAAGACATACACGTTGGAGGAGTTCGGCGACGACATCGACGAGCGGATCGAGGAGATGCTTGCCAATGTGCGCTGCGACAAGCTGTAGCGCACAAAAGAAAGAAGCCCCGGCTGCGGTTTTCCTTGCGACGCGCGCCATGATGCATTAGTGTCAAGTAACGGTACGGCATCAAACGACCGGAGAGAACCTTTTCCGGAGGGCGCACCATGAACGGCGACAATCCGCTGATACGTTTCGTCTCGAAGATGTACGACGGCGTCTGGGTGGCCTGGACCCTGTTCACCATGTCCGTCTACACCCTGTTTTTCGGCGTCTCCATCATGCTGGTGGCGCCGTTTTCCCGCACCGGCAACTTCCCGTACACCCTGGGCAGGGCATGGGCATGGCTCATCATGCGCACCAACCGCGTGCGCGTGGAGGTGGAGGGAATGGAAAAGCTGGCCAGGGAAAAGTCCTACGTGTTCATGGCCAACCACGCCAGCAACCTGGACCCGCCCGCAGTGGCCGTGGCCCTGCGACGGACACTCCGTTTCGTGGCCAAGGGTTCCCTGCGCAAAATACCCGTCTTCGGCCTGGCCGCACGGCTCGTTCGCATCATCTTCATAGAACGGGGCAACACGCCCCAGGTCATCCGATCCATCAACGCCGCGTGCCGGGACCTGCGCGACGGAGTTTCCGCGTTCTTTTTCGCCGAGGGCACCCGCAGCCCGGACGGCACGCTTCTGCCCTTCAAAAAAGGCGGCGTACGCGTTGCCCTGGCAAGCCACCTGCCCATCGTGCCCGTGACCATCGTGGGCAGCAACCGCCTGCTTCCCAAAAAGGGGTGGAGAATACGTCCCGGCGTCCTGCGCGTGATCGTGGGCGAACCCGTGGACACGGAAGGCTACGGCCTGGAGGACATGGACAAGCTGCTCTCCACCGTGCGTGAACGCATCGCCGTGACATTGATGGCGAACGGAATGCCCGCCGAGGCGTGACGGCGTTGATCGATGGCCCCTTGAAGCCTTATCAGCCCGTTGAAAAACTCGGAATTTGCAGCCTGTTAAAATACGATGAGATGCAAGGCGCGCGAATTTCGAGGAGTAAGGCGTACTTACGGTACGCTGCATCGACGAGAAATGAAGCGCAACACCGCAGATCGCGTTTTTCAACAGGCTGCTGAGGCCGCGCGACAGCGCGGCGTCGGCCCAACACACCCCTATCCCCGCCAATCACGGTCCCACCACCCCCAAACCCTTGACCTTCCGCCTTTTCCCGGCTACTTGTTTGACCTGTTCCACGCTACAGACAGATGCGCGCCACGGGTGCGCGAACCCCACCTTCCGCGAAAAAGGAGGCACACATGCCCACGGACCAGGCCTTGCACACGCTGGATGCCCTCAGAAACCCGGAATTGTTCAGGTGGTACGTCATCCCCCTGTTCGCGCTGGTAACCTACGTGTACGCCAACGAGATCGAGAAGCGAAACTGGAGCATGGTGTTCGCCGGCCTCGCCTTCTGGGGCATGGACTGGTTCAACGAGATATGGAACGGCCTCGTGTTCCACTTCACGGGCCACGCCCCCGTCTGGGGCATCAACATGGACACGGCCTACGTGATCTTCATGGGGCTCAACATCGAGATCTGCTTCATGTTCGCCATAGCCGGCATCGCCTTTGCCAAGATGCTGCCACGGGACAAACACATGCGCATCGCCGGGGTGAACAACCGCCTGTTCATGGCGATCACCGGCTCCATATTCTGCGTGTTCGTCGAGATATTGCTCAACCAGGCCGGGGCGCTGGTCTGGCAGTGGGGCTTCTGGAACGCGAGAGTGCCCTGGCTCATCTTCCTGGTCGGGTACATGCCGTTTTTCCTAGTGTCCTTCCGGGTGTTCGACATGGAGAGCACGAAAGGGCAGGCGACCGTGGTGGGCGGCATCTTCGCGTTCGACGCGGCGCTGATCCTGGTGTTCGGCGTTGCCCTGGGGTGGATATAGCAGCCTGTTGGAATCACGTGGACCCCGCCATCCTGTCCAGGTCGGACCGGATTGCCTCGAGCGCCATGGCGTTGATCTCGATGAACTCCTCCCGCTGGTCGTCGTCCAGCCGGAACTTGTTCCACAGGGTGGCCACGCCGAAGCGCACGAAGAAGCTGTCCATCAACTCCGTGGATCCGTTGACCTTGAGCCGTATCTCTTCCGGATCGGAGGTGTCCCAGGCTAACCGCATGTAGGAGCCGTCCCCGGAGTTGGCCGAGACCATCAGCCGGAAGAAGTCGTGCATCAACTCCTCCATGTCCTTGGGGATGAACAGGTTGACCAGCCACTTGGGCAGAAAGTGGTACACGAGGCCCGAGACTTCGGCCCTGGGCACCCGGCTCAGCCGTACCTCGAAATCGCCGTTGCCCCGGGTGTCGTCATACCGCGAAACCACCTCCACGCCCCTGGTGTCAAAGGTGAGGCCCTTGGCCTTGAACAGCACGTCCACATTGTTCTTTGTGGCATAGGAAGACAGCTCCGTGAGCCGTATCTCCTCCCGGAACACGGGCTGGCCGTCCGCCGCCCAGGGGACCAGCTTGCCGTCCCTGGTGCGGCAGGTGAAATTCAGAAACTCGGGCTGGGCGTCCACCCGGAGCCTGAACAGAGTGTGGCCGCTGATATTGGAGGCCACAATGTCGACGTTGCCGGTACCGAAAAGGTCCCGCAGGTAATCGGCCAGCTCCGGGAAGTCCCGTTTCATCTCCTCCACCCGGACCACCAGCCGGATGTTGAGCCTGGTGTATCCGTTTTCCCCTGAAAACACCTGTGCCTCCGGCAGAGGGTCCACGTACCGGGTGACGAACTCCATGAACGAGGGAAACGCCTGCGCGAAAAGATTGTTGAGCTTCCCGGAGTTTTCCGCGATGGTGTGCACGGAGCCGCCGGAAAGGCTCAGCGCCCTGGCCAGGTTGTCCGGATCGACCACCCTGAGGTGCCCCTCCGGCCATGCGAGGAAATTCTTGTGGGTGTAGACGGAGGCATCCCCGGTTATGCCCATCTTCCCGGAAAAGGACGCCGAGCCGTAACCGGAGTGTTTGTTCTCCTTGAGGGAGAACTCGGAGAGGAAACTGCCCAGCCCGTACGCGGGATCCAGGGTCGTCCCCAGGTTGCACAGGGAAAAATGGTACCCGTCCGCCGCGTTCCGGCCCTGGAAGGACACGGCCCGCCACGCCTCATCAGGCGGCTGGAAGTACTCGCTGTCGTAGAGTTTCTTGAAGTTGAAGTCCGCGAAGGAATCCGAGAAGAACTCGAAAAACTCCCTGGTCGCTTCGTCGGTCCTGCTTTCCGTGAACACCTTGTCCACCGTGTCCACCACGTCCCGCGCCGCATGCACTCCCTGCTTTCCCGCCGCGATGTCGCGCACGGCGTCGTCGAACCCGTAGTATCCGAGGCTCGCCGTGACCGTCAACAACGCCACCATCACAAAGGCTTTCATTCACTGCTCCTTTTGTTATGCGTTTATCAGCCTGTTGAAAAACGCGAACTGCGGCGTTGCGCTTCACTTCTCATCAGTGCGGCGTACCTCAAGTACGCCTTATTCCTCGAAATTCGCGCGCCTTGCATCTCATCGTTTTTGAACAGGCTGAAGATTTCGGGTTTTTCAACGCGCTGTCATACCAACCGCGAACGCGGAATACCGGCAACATGGGCACCCTGTGCAAGGGAATGCGCGGAACTCTGCTGGCATACTGGCAGGGTAATCAGATACCGCAAATCAGGCCGTGCCACAAGACCCGGTTTCACGACCGCAAAAAATCGGATATCATTCAGCGAGGCCTTCGGCCCAATCCTCCTGTTCCGGAGGCAGTCCCTGTTCCCGCAGAAAGGCGAACAACTCCCGTGCCGCTATTTCGTGAGCCAGTTCGTTGGGATGGTGGTCCGTGGGATTGGCCCAGAGTTCTTCGGCCTCGTATCGGGAGTAAGCGGGCAGGAGGTCCAGGAAGGGTACGTCCCGGTTTTCGCAGAACTCACGCACCACGGCGTGAGCCCGGTGGAAGGGATAGTCGTCGAAGTCGTACAGCAGGGGAAAGAGCAGCACCACCAGCTCCCTCCCGTCCGCGCGGATTTCCTTCACGGTGTGGTCGAACAGGGTGAACCTGGTTTTCGCGTGTTCGGGCCGAAAAGCCTCCTGGTACGCCTTGATGGTGGTTCGATGCAGACGGATGGTGTCCAGGGCGTGGCCCACGAGGTTGGCCAGGGCGGAATGGTCGCGGACCGGGTTGTAGGAGTACCCCCCGTTGTTTTGGTCGATGAGGTCCGCCCCCACGATGTCATACTTCTCGGGCAGGCCGAAGTCATTGAGAACAAACCCGTAAACCACCACCGGATATCCACCGTCCTCCCTGCTTTCCCGCCGATATGTCAGGTACATCTCCCGCTGGCCGCCACCCACTCGGCCGCAGTTCCTGATCCGCACGTCCCTGCCCGCCTGCCGGAACATCCTCTCCACCCTGGTAAGATAGATGTCCTGGTGATACACCCCCTTGCCGAAGGTGAAGGAGTCTCCCAGCCCCAGAATGTCGTAATCGGCATCCGGCAACGGCGTGCCCGGGGGCGTTCCCTCGGGCAGTCGGAACCCGTCCTCGGTGGCCGAATACGGGATACCGTAAACCGTGTGGCCGTCGATTCGTCCCAGTGCGGTGTGATAGCCCCTGGGATTGGAGAAGTACAGAGCGCTGTTGTTGTTGAACCGCTGGTAATCCGGCCCGAACAGCCGAGCCGCCACCTCCAGCAGCGCCAGGGTCGCCAGCACGGACAGGGTCACGGCAGCGATCTTGAAGCCAAGTGTCTTCCCGTCAACGGCCATGGTAAACGCCTCCGTCCGGAGCGGAAAAATCAGGATCCAGCCGCTCCGCGATGCTCATGTGCTTTCGGGCCTGGGCGTAACGCCCCGTGCGTTCGAGGGCCCGGGCCAGGTTGTAATGAATGCGGGGGTTTTCCGGCGCCAGGGCCAGGGCTTTCCGGTAATGTTCCACGGCCAGGGCGTCCCTTCCGGTCCGGGAATATTCCAGGGCGATGTTGTTGTGCGAGGCCGCGTTGTCCGGGTCCAGCGCGATGGACTTGTCATAAGCGGCTATCGCCGCCTCGTGCATGCCTGCGTCGGACAGGGCGGCGCCCAGGTTGTTGCGCAGGGACGGATCCCCCGGCTTCAGCGCGATCAGGGTCCGCGTGAGTTGCGCCGCTTCCCCGTACCGTCCTGTTTTGGACAGCTGCTGGTAGAGGCGGTGAAAGATCATGGCATTCAGCGGGGCGCGCTTCCACGCATCCATGTGCATCTGGAGGGCCTTTTCGTCCCTGCCCTGCCTGGCGTATTCATTGCCCAGGTTGTGCCGCAGAAACGCGGCGTCCGGGTTTACCCGGATGCTGTGGAGCAAAAGGGTCTCTCCATCCTTCCAGACCCCCACGTGCATCGCGCTCCTCGCGAACAACAGCATGGCGAGCACCATTACCAGGGTCCGGGCCCGCCGGCGCCGCCGGGCCGCGTCGCTCCGGCATGCGGCCGCGGCCGCGGCGAGCGCCAGACCTGCCAGGGGGAGGTACAGAAAGCGGTCCGCCCGGTACGTGTGATGTCCCACGATCTGCGACGAGGGCAGAAGGCCCGCGAGAAACCACAGCAGACCGAAAGCGATCAGGGGCCTTTTCCGGTTTCTCCACAGAAGCCAGGCCGTGCCCCCGATCAGGAGGCCACCCCCGACCACCCAGGGGTCGGCGGCCGATTCCGGAACGTCCGCATCATACCATATGGGCAGTTCCGCGGGGCAGACCATGGTGGCCAGGTTTTTCGCGTACAGGCTCACCACTACCAGGGACCGGTTCCACGCGCCCAGGCGAAGCACCTCGCCCCATTCATTGGTGGCCGTCGCCCGAAGTCGGGATGCCAGCGCAGGCAGGTTTCCCAGGGCCTCGGGCAGGGTGGGGAAAACGTAGCCGACCTTGCCCGGATCATAGGACAGCAGTCCGACGGCCTTGAGGAACACCCCGGCGGCCGACACCAGCAGAAGATGCCAGTTCCCGGCGACAAGGCGGCCCACGCTCCTTTCCCGCAGGACGGCGGCGTCGTGGGCCACGCACACCAGGGGCCAAGCCACGCCCATCACATTGCTGGTCACGGAAAGCACCGCAAGGTATGCCGAAAGTATGTGCCAGACCACGGACATGCCGCCCCGGACGGAAACGGCGCGGGCATGGGTTGCCACGCATCCCAGGCCGAACAGGAGCATAAGAAGCTCCTCCCTCCCTCCGATCCAGGCCACCGGCTCCACCACCACGGGATGCACGGCGAATATCAGGGCGGCAGGGAAACCGCACCACCGCGCCATGTCGCCGGACAGCCCGGCACTGCGGGCCAGCCGGGAGAGAAGCAGGTACAAAAATACCACATTGAGGCCGTGCAGCAGTACGTTGGTCAGGTGATAACCGGCGGGATCGGGTCCCCAGGCCGCGTAGTCAATCGCAAGGGAGACCAGTCGGGTCGGGTAATAGCTGTGCACGGAAAAATGGGTGAAAATCCCCCGGAGGTTCTCAGTGGACAATCCGTGGACCAGGGGGTTGTCCAACACCAGGACCACGTCGTCCACGTTGGCGAAACCAAAGTCCAGTGTGCGGCCGAACAGGGCTCCCACGGCGGCGAGAAGTATTGCCGGCAACAAGATGGGCGCGACGCGGTCGTTGCCATTCCGGTGGGTTGCCACGATCATTCCCAGGCCCACTTTCGCGCTGGCAGGTGCCCACGGGGACCGAGCAGGACGCCGCCGGGGTCTTCCCTTCCGGTAATGCCGGGCCACAGCAGTTCCGCGGCCTGGAAGTGCTTTCGGGCCTTTGCGTGTTCGCCCCGTTTTTCGTACTCCCGGGCCAGCAGCAAATGCGCCCCCGCGTTGTTGGGGTCGTCCACCAGGACGATCCAGTACTGGGCCATGGCCTCGGCGGATTGTCCCAGTCGGGAGTACTGGAGTCCCAGGTTCAACCGCACTCCGGGGCCCTGGGGACCCAGTTCCAGGGCCCTCTCCAGCCATTCGGCGGCCTTGCGGGTCTGGCCGGAGAGCCCGTAAACCACTCCGAGGTTTGCCATGATCGCCGGTTCCTCCGGGTGTCGCGCAAGGGCGTGCTTCAACACCTTTTCCGCCTTTTCGTGGGCCTGCTGCCGTATGTATACCCTGGTCAGGGTGTGCAGCACCTCCGCGTTGTCCGGCTCCACCTCCAACCGCTGTTCCAGGAGCGCCGCGGCCTCCTCGTAATGTTTGCGCCGAGCCAGTTCTCCGGCCAGGTTCAGCAGGCTTTTGGGATGGTCCGGGGCGCGTTCGTAATTGTGCCGGTGCAAGATCATCCCCTCCTGCCATACACCTGTCTGCACGGCGGCCCGCACGCCCATGACCGCCACCACGCAGGCCAGGGCCACACGCGACCGCCTGCCCCACGTCGGGGATTTCATGGAGGCCGCGGCCCCGGCCAGAAACGCGCCGAAGCCCACCATGGGCAGGTAGAGAAACCTGTCGGCACGCTGTGTGTGATGAGGGACGATATGTGCGCTGGGTGCCAGCGCCACCAGGAACCACAACAGGCCGAACAGGGCCAGGGGCTTTTCTCGGAACGCCCAGACCAGGGCCAGTGTCGCCCCAATGCAGGCAAGCCCGAAAAGAACCACCGGATCCGCAAAGCTCTCCGGCTCGATAAAGGGCCGCAGGGGGACCATGTGCAGGGGAACCAGCACCGACGCCACGTTGAGGCCGTACAGGGCCACGACGATCCTGGCCCGCATTCCCGGCGTCATGGGCTCTTTCACGGTCCACCACGGATCGGCAAGCACCGCGTCCAGGTTTCTGGCCGTGGACCACGGAGACCTGTAGGTCAGTTTCTCCTTTACGGGGTTATAGGCCAGAAGTCCCAGCACCTTGGTGCCTATGGCGATAAGGGCGAATATCCACAGAAACCAGGTCCGGGCCGCCAGCACTCCGATCCTGCGTTCTCCCAGAAACACCACGTTCCACAGAACGACCAGGGCGGGGACGACGGCGCCCACCACGTTGCTCAGGGTGGCGGCAAGGCCCGCGTACGCGCACAGGACGTACCAGAGGGCCTTCGCCGCCCCCCGGGCCCGGACGGCGGCGTCGTTGAACAGTATGCACAGCAGGGTGAACAGGAGCATCAGCAGCTCCTCCCTGCCCGGTATCCAGCTGACCGGTTCGGTGACCAGGGGGTGAATGGCGAAGAATCCCGCTCCCAAAAACGCGGCCTGCCTGGCCAGGGAGGCCGAATACCCTAGATGGCGGCATCCCCGCAGCAGGAGCAGCCAGGCCAGCAATGCGTTGGCGCACTGGAGCAGCACGTTGGTGAGGTGGTAGCCCATGGGGTCCACGCCCCAGAAGTGGTAGTCCAGGGCAAAGGACACCAGCCGCACCGGGTAGTAGCTGTATGTCGAAAAATAGGTGAAGATGCCCCGGAGATGTTCGGGCGACAGGCTGCGGATTATGGGATTTTGCACGATCTGCACGAAGTCGTCCAGGTTCACGAAATCGTACAGCACAGTCCTGCCGAAGACGGCCGCCACAAGGCCCACCAGGACTGCCGGAGGTCCCCACCTTTCCAGCCCGACGCGGAGGCCGTCCGTCTTCACCGCCATGCGGGCGCCGTTGGGTTTCACAGGATGCCCCCCAAGCCGCGGACGCCCAGCCTGGCCGCCTGTTCGTAGTGGTATCCGGGCCCCTTGAGCCGTCCGTGGTCCCCCGGGAAACACCCGTAGTCAAAATGATGTGCCGCGTCGCCCGGGTTCCGCGCCGGCGCCTTCACCAAATGTTTCTCCGCCTCGTGGACATTGCCCGGCCTCGCGTACTCCACGGCCAGGTTTCTCAACAACCTCGAATTGTCCGGAGACATGGCCAGACCTTTCCGCAGCACGTCCATCGCCTTGCCGGTCCCGCCGCGCCTGGCCAGGGCAACACCGTTGTGTTTGTATGCCATGGGATCGTCCGGCGCCGCGGCCACGCCCACGCCCCCGCGCATGACATCGAGGACCTTGTCGAAGTCGCCCATTCTCTGGTGCACCGTGTAAAGCAACATCCCATCTCCCGGGTTGCGCGGCTCCGGGTCCACGCCGGCCGCGAACCGGCGGGCAGAAACCACGGCATGCCGAAAAACAGCAGCCGGTTCTTTCGGGCAAGCCACAACACCTCCACCGTGGCCACCATGCAAAAGAATCCGAACAACACGTCACGCCCCAGCAAGGCGTCGTATTCGGGCGGCGGCCGGGTGACCGGAAGCCTTGCCAAAAACGCCGGGACGGCGAGATTCCCGGCGTAAGGGCCAACACCGGCCCTGTAAGTCCCGCGATTCGGGCCACCGGCTCGGCAACCACACCGGATGCACCGCGAAAAAAATGGCCTCCCGCCCGGGTGGCCCCGCCTCCGCGAACAGCGGCCGCGCCAGTGCGTACAGCAGAAGCGCGTTGTGCAGTTGGCGGCCCAACGCGTCATCGCCGAACAGACCATAGTCCAGGACGAAAGACAACAGTCGCACCGGCTAGTAGCTGATGGTGGGAAAGGACGTGAACACCTCTCCCAGGCGGGACAGTAAAAAACCGGTGACCAGCGGATTCATCGAAACCGCCCGGGTGTCGTCCGCATGCACAAAACCGAAGGTGAGGGTCCTGGCGAACAAAAGCCCTACCACCGAGCTCACCATCGCGGGCCAGATACCCCTCAGGCCCGCTCCATGCCAGATGCCCTGTCGATTCAAGGGGCCGCTCCCGCCTTCGCTGTCAATGTCCCCGCCCCGCCCATTGTTTCCACGGTCCCCCCGTACCCCAAGCCCACGACCTTGTATATGGTCATGC
Source organism: Desulfatibacillaceae bacterium (assembly GCA_046542385.1). GTDB lineage: Bacteria > Desulfobacterota > Desulfobacteria > Desulfobacterales > Desulfatibacillaceae > JBKHBM01. The sequence goes on from JBKHBM010000052.1 coordinate 12,773, forward strand.
CGTCCTTTTCCAGCACGGGCTCGAGATGGGAACTCAGCCGGAACAACCGCGCCACGTTGGCGCGGTCCGCCGGCAGTTCCATGTTTTCGTGGTACACCACATAATCGGGCCTCTCCCGGCCCATGGCCAGGAAGGCCTCCGGCGAGGGCAGGCGTTCAATCGCGTTCTGGATCGCCATGCGGCTTACGGGAATGTATCCGTTGACGCCGTTTAGCACGTGCTGCCGGTGCCGGCACTGCCAGTTCATGTAGACGAACTCGCGATTGTAGTAGAACAGGTCGTTGTGGTCCCCCTCGACCTCGTTGATGTGATAGCTTGGCATGTGCAGTACGATTTTGCCCCGCATGCCGGAAAAAAAGTCAACCATGGCCCGCGGAGCCGGATAATAGGCGTAGGAGGCGGGCGGCACGGGTACGTTCTCCACAAGGTGCACGGCAAGGACCAGGGCGAACAGGGCGGACGCCGAGGCCCGCCGGCCCATCCGGGCCAGCAGCGGGTCGAGACACAGGGCCGCCAGCACGCATATGCCCACAAGGGACAGGAAGTGGGCTCTCAGCGGCACGCGCAGGAATTCCAGAAACGGCAGCAGGGAATAGGCCACCTCCAGGAAGGATGGTACCGTGAACCCTGAAAGAACGATGCGCTGGTTCACGGACAACATGAGCCCCGCCGCCACGAACCAAAGGGGAATCAGCCTTCGGCCCCTGCCCATTGCCGCCCCCGCGACGGCCAGGACGGACAGGAGCACACCGGAGAAGGCGCAGTTGCGGACCATGGGCCACCAGGGCTCCACATCCCTGCCGAAGGCGGCGAACGGATAGACGAGATTTTGCGGCAGGGCCCGGGCAAGGCTGGCCAGGGTCAGGCTGGTCAGGCGCAGGTGCATGTCCGGCGGCGCCGGAGACCCGAACTCCAGGACCATGAGGGTGTACAGATACCTTGCGAGGAACGGCGCGACCAGGGCGGCGAAAAGCGCCGCCGAAACGGCCGCCCTGCGAGGATTCTCCACGAGGCCCCGTCGCGCCCCGGCCAGGACCAGGATGGCCCAGCCCAGGGTGAAGTAGGCGAACACGTACACGGAAAAGTACACCTGCCACGCCAGCAGCAGGACCGAGGCATACAGGTCCGCCGGCCTGCGTCCCTTTTCGTGGCGCAAAAGCAGATGGTATGAAACCATGGGCAAAAACACGGCCTCGGATATGGCGGTATCGATGTTGGCAAAGGCAAAATTGGACGCGGCGAATGCCAGGCCCGCGAAAAAGGCCGCACGGACCGTAGTCACGAAATGGGTGGCGAACAGGTAGACGCCGAATGCGGCCAGACCGTGAGCCAGGGTCACGAAAACGGCGTATGCCGTGGTGTCGCCCATCCCCAGGGCACGGCACAGGATGAAGACCATGCCGTGGCCGAGGGCGGCTTCCCCGTAATCCAGGATGCTGGCCACCGGGTACATGGCCCGGCCGATCCACTCCCCAGTGAACAGGGAGACGAAATCGTTGAACGAGGTGTTCCAGAACACCAGCCACGCCCAGGTGTCGCAGTTGCCCGGCAGGCGTTGTTCCAACGCGAAACGGGCGAACACGGCCGCGAAAAACAGCAGGTACGCGGCCAGTGCCAGGGCGTGGATCCTTTTCCCGATGCGCGTGTCGATGGCGGTGGTCCTCGCTTGGCCCCGGCTTTCCGGGCCCGGCAAAGCCAGGTCCGCGACGTACGCGGACCAGGGGGTGTCCACGGCATGAAAACAGGGGAAAGTATTCCTCAGCCGGAAAAGGGTGTCAAGGGAAAAGGCCGGGGCTCCAGGCGCAAACCGGTTGTGATTTCAAAAGGTTGACTGGCGGACACACGTTCGGGTGCCCCTCCGCTTCCGGCCCTGAACCAGCCACGGCATTTTTCAGGGCGGACGCGCAAAGTTTGTGTTATATTTGACATTTGCCATGGACACGAACCGATTTTTCGCCATATACGACTCGGTGCCGGCCGCGTATTACCGGTGGATGACGGACCTGGTCCTTCCCCACGTCCGGGGCAGGGTCCTGGAACTGGGCACCGGTCCGGGCATCGTCACCAGACACCTGCTCGAGGCGGGTTTTGCCGTGACCGGGGTGGACAGGTCCAGGGACATTTGCCGGCATGCCGAACAGGCCTTTTCCGGCCACACGGATTTCACCATGGTGTGCGAGGACCTGGAGCACGCCGACCCGGGCCGCTTTCCGGGCGCCCCATTCGGCGCCATTGTCTGCCTGAACCTGCTCGAGCACATAAAGGACGACACCGGGCTTCTCGAGCGGTGCCGGAAGGCCCTCGAGCCCGGGGGCCGCGTCATCGTGCTGGTACCGGCGCATCCGCGGCTTTTCGGCCCCATGGACGAGGCGTTCGGCCACTTTCGCCGCTACGCCAGAAGGGGCCTTGTCCGGACCATGGAAAACGCGGGCTTTTCCGTTACGACCCGCTACTTCAACCTGTTGGGGCTACCCGGCTGGTGGTGGAGGTTTCGCGTGCGCCGCGCCCGGAGTTTCGATCCGGCGCAAAACCGCGTCTACTCCATGCTGCTGCCGGTCATTCGCCGCGCGGAGGCGGTTCTTCCGCCGCCCGTGGGCCTGTCCATCCTGGCGGTGGGCACCGGGAGAGGGGCTTGAGGCATCTGGGAGTACATCGGCCCGTGATCGTCGGAGCGGGCATTACCGGACTCACGCTGTCGGACCTGTGGTCATCCCGGGGTGTGGCCCATGCCGTGGTGGAAAGGGAGTACGTCCCGGGCGGGCTGGCCAGGAGCGTCCCCTGCGGGGACCTCCTGTTCGACCTGGGGCCCCACAGGTTTTACTCCTCGGACCCGTGGGCCGCCGGATACATCGACAGGGTGCTGGCCGACAACCAGGTTCGGGTGCGACGGCGCACCTCCATCCACCTGGCGGGGCGCGACCATGAATGGCCGCCCACCTCCAGCACCCTGCGCACTATCCCTAAGGGCCTGGCCGTCCGCGCCGGCCTGGAGATTCTGCGCCGCCACGGGACCGAAGCCGACAATTTCGAGCGGTTCATCCAGGACCGCTGGGGCACCACCCTAAGGGATGCCTTCTTCAATCCCATGGTGGAAAAGTTCTACCGGATGCCAGCCCGATGCGTTGCCCCGGAATGGGCGTCCGCCGGGATCGATCGCGCCATCATCGAGGACCGAAACGGCCATGGGGTTCTTCGTTACCTGGCTTCCCACCTGTTGGGGCGCCGCCCCCCCCTGTCCTTTGTGTACCCGGCCCATGGCGGAATCCAGGCGTTTGCAAACGCCCAGGCCGAACGCGCCGTGGGTTCCGGGGAGTGCATGCTCCGTACCGGAGTACGGGTAACGGGACTGGAGACTTCCGACGGCCATGTCACCGGCCTCCACCTTTCGGACGGAACCCGGCTGCCCACCGACTTCGTGGTGTGGACCGCGCCGCTGGATCTTTTGTGGAGCATGCTGTACGCCGAGCCGCCGGGCCTCGAATTCGTGTCCACCGTGTTCTACAACCTGGTGTTGAAAACGCCTTCGCCCAAGCCGGAACAATGGGTTTATCTGCCGGAACGCCGATACTCGGTGCTTCGCGCCAGCTACCCGAAAAACTTCGCGCGAAAAGGCCACCGAAACCATCCGGGCGTTTGCGCGGAGATCACGGCCCGGACCGGCGACGCCATACTGGACAACCCGGAGGCCGCCCTGGATTCAGTGGTTGACGATCTGGTGAGAGTCGGCGCCGTAAAACATTCCCGGGACATCGTCCACACTGACCATGTGGTGGTACCCGACACCTATCCCCTGTATTCCGTGGGTTTTCAACAGCGGCTGGATACGGCCATGCAGCGGCTTGCCCGCGTTTCCAACCTGTTCCTGCTGGGGCGCTGCGGCATGTTCTGGTACAACAACATGGACGGCAGCATGCGGGGGGCCCGCGATTTCGACCAGTGGCTCCGGCGCCTGGGGCGATTGCCCGGAGCCGAGGAAAAGACCGCGTTCGCCGAACGCGTGCGAAGGACCCAGTGAGCGTATTCCTGGAACATCTTCCGGACAATGGCATTGGCGGTGGGAGAGAGGTTCGACGCCGTCCGGCGCTGGCCCTGTTTTCCATGGGATTCGGCTATTCCCTGCTGTCCGTGCTGCTGTATCGCGCCTTGTGCTTTTCCCTTTGCGGCACCGCCTTCTTCCTCCTGTACCTTGGGGTCTGGATGCCCCTTGGCGCTCTGTGGGCGAGTCGCGGCGGACGGGGGGCGCGGGTCCGGCCCAGGCCCCACATGGTCGCCCTGGCCGTGCTGGCCCTGCTCGTACCACTGCTGGGACTGGCGGCGGTAAGGGGCCCTTTTGCCCTGGCTCCACGGCTTCTGGCCGGGCTTTCGGCCCGGGATCTCTGGCTCGGCGCCGGATGGCAGGCGCTGGCAGTGGCCCCGTTCTTTCTGGCATGGGGCGCCGCCGAGGTACGCGGCTATGCGTGCGCCATGTCCGAATTCAAGAGACCGGGGCTGTTCTTCCCCCTTTTCCTGTGGGCGTCGGCAGCGGGAATCCTGGCCGGTTTCTTCGCGGTGCCCCACATGGGTCTTTTGCGAACCGCGGCCCTGGCCGTGCTCGCCGGCTACCTCGCCATCGCCTGGTGGGAAGGCCGGGACAGGATCCTGGATGTGAAAAGGGGGTGGCCATACGCGACTGCGGCCCTGTGCCTGCTTTTTGCCGGAAACTATGGAGGCGAATACACCCTGGCCCTGTCCCCGGGCGGTTTCGCGGGGACCCGCGGTTTCGTGGGAGACCCCTCGCGGGTGGCGGGCCGCGCCGAATCCATGGAGGAAGGCCGGGTCCTGGCGTCGGTATGGGGCCGGTACTCCCATCTGACCCTGGTGGAGCAGCCGGGAATGGGGTTGAACCTCGGGTTTTCCGACGGGGCCATGCTGTGGTGGTGCAACCCCGGGGAAAACTACTCGTACAGCGAGGAGATCGCCCTGTTCGACCTCGTGGAGAAAGGCGATTCCGTATGCATACTGGGATCGGGGGGAGGCAGGCAGGTATCCATGGCGCTGGCCCGGGACGCGGCAGAGATCGTTGCCGTGGAGTTGTACCCCGTGGAACAAAAGCTGTTCACCGGGCACTATGCGTGGGCCAACGGGCGGGTCTACCAGCACCCCGTGGTGACCACGGTTTCCGGTGACGGGAGGCAGTATGCGGAACGCTGCGGACGCCGGTTTTCCGTGGTGTTCATGCCCAGCGTGGAATCGCCGCCGGCCATGCTGGAGGGCCTGTTCGAACCCGGACGCAGGCTGCATACCCTGGAGGCATTCCAGGCCCTGGGCAGGATGCTGGAGCCCGGGGGGCGCCTCGTGGTGGTGAAGTACACGGACGTGGACGAGAGGCTGTATCAGGCGTACGCGGCGACTCTGGCGGCGGCGGGTTTCCACGTGCGGGGCCTGTCCCGCCTGGAACCGGTGGGGCCCTACAACCACAAACGGTTCGCCCTCATCGCATCGAAAACGCCGTTCACACCGGATTTTTCCCAGGAGGCGCGCCGGCATTTCAGGATGGCCGGGTGGATATCCACGGATTTTGATCTCGTAGAACCGGAAGGCCCCGTGCTGTTCGACGATTCGCCGTGGTTGTCCGGCAATTACGGCAATTTTCTGCCGCCCGACGAATGGACCCGGTTTTTCCGTGGCCTCGTCGTGCTGCTGGCCTTCGGGGTCGCCGTCGCCCTGTTCCTGGGGGTGCGCGCCCCGGGCGGGGTCGCGCGGTTTCCCATGGAATTTTCCCATGTCCTGGTGGGCCTGGCCGCCGGGTTTTTCGCCATGGCCGTCGAGCATGGCATTATCTTCTGGCTGATCGGGCACGCAGCCAATCCGATGATCGCCTTTTTCGGAGGGGCCATGGCCTTTCTTGCCCTGTACGGTGTCGCGGCGACCATGCTTCCCGCAAGGTGGGCCCCGGCGGTCCTCGTGGCGGCGGGCGCGGCGGGGCTCGGGCTTCTGGGAGATGGAAGCGGGGACACGGCGATCGTCTCGCTTGGCCTTCTGGCGCTGGCCGGGGGAGTGTTTTTCCCGGTGGCCGCACTGCGACACAGGGAGGGGCTGGTGCGCCTGTACGTGGCTGACGCCGCCGGCGCCCTGTGCGGCGGCGCGATCGCCCTGTACATACCCATGGTGGCCGGCTTTTCCGCCTTTTTCCGGCTTCTCCCGTGGCTTTTTGTCGTGGCGGCGGGCGCGGCGCTGGTGTTTTCACGCCTGTCCCGGCGCGAACCGTCCTTGTGAAGGGCCGGGTCGGCTGCTACCATGCGGCCGTATCCCGGGCAGGAGAAGGTTCAGGCATGATCAAGGCGTCTCCCCTGCAATCCATTCGGGCCTATGCCCGGCTCTTCCGGGCCGACGCGGCGGCCATCTGTTTCTTCGGCACCCTTTCGGGGGCGTTTCTGGCAGGGGGGCCGACCCGCGGGGACCTGGCCGCGGCCTTTTGCCTCACGGGGTTTTCCATGAACTTCGTGTACTCCTTCAATTCCTGGGCGGACCGGACCGTGGACGCGGAGAACAAGCCGGACAGGCCCCTGCCCGCCGGACGGATTGCCCCGGACAGGGCCCTGGCCTACTCGGTCGCGCTGTTCGTCCTTGCCCTGGCATGGCCGCCGGTGGTGGCCGGCACCCGAACCGCGCTGGTCCTGTTTCTCATTCTGCCGGTGCTGGGTCTGCTGTATTCAGCCCGGCCCGTGCGGTTCAAGGCCCGGCCGTTTGCCGCCCAGGTGGTGACCGCCGCCGGGCTGACCATTCCCCTGGCCGGAGGGTTGGCCATGCACGGACGGCTGTGGCCGGCCGCGGGTTTTGTCGCCGGCCTGTTTCTGTACACCAGCGGGATGGTCATGCTCAAGGACGTGGAGGACGCTCCCGGAGACACGGCCAACGGACTGGGCAACGTGTACGCCATCCTGGGCAGGCGGATCGCACCGATCTCCCTCGCGGGTCCGGCGGCCGGCCTGACCGTGGTCCTGCTGGCGGGCGCGCCTCCGCTCCTGGCCGCCTGGGTTTCGATACTCTGCGTCGGGAGCGCCGCAGTGGTCCTGTGGCATGATCGTCCGGGGATTGGCCTGTCCCGGGCATACACCGTGGTCATCCGGTGCGTGGAACTCTGGGGCGGCGTCCTGCTGGCGGGTCTGGCCATGAGCGGCGTGGCGCCTTATGCATGAGGCGGTGGACATGGAACCGGCCGTGAACAAGGGGCGAAGGGGTACGGAACCGGACAGGCGCGCGACGGAGGCGACCATGCCGGCGCGCCGCGTGGCCGAATGGTTCCGCGTCCGTCCCCGGGCATTGTTCGCGCTGAACGCGGGAGCGCCGGTGTTCCTGTTCGCCGTGGCTTTCGGCCGGTGTTACATTGAATCTGCCGTGCTGGCCAGCCGCTACTTCTTCTCCTACTACACCGCCTGCCACCACGTGATCTGGTACTGGAGCACCTTTCTCACCCTGCTTTTGGCCGCGCATTTCATCCTGGGCAAGCCGATACGACGCCTCCTGTGGCTGGCGTACGGCACCATCGCCATGGGCATTCCTCCCCTGTATTCGGTGGTGACAGACACCCCCCTGGATCTCGAGTATTTCCAGGGCCCGCTGCACACCATCGTCTTCCACATATTGACATTCTGCTGGTTTTACGATGCGGCGCGACCCGTGGCCCCGGAACTCATGCTGATCTTTTTCGGCATGTGGGCCACTGGATGGCTGGCAACGGGAAACGCGCGCAGGGGAGCGATCCTGGGCATCGTGGTGTATCTTCTGGTCTGCGCCCTGGCCACCCAGTGGGTGGGCGTGGCCCCGAACACGGTGGCCCCGTTGATCGTCGAATCGCGGCTGACCAACCATGTGCTGCAGGCCATGGTGTTTCTCCACGTATTCACGGCGCTTGTGCTGGTCACCGCGTGGAGGGCCGGAGCCTTTTCCCGGAATCCGCGCCTTTTTTTGAAAGCCGCCGCGGCGGGGGCGGCGGCACAGACCGGCTTCACCGCGGCGGTCTGGGCCTCGGGATGGCTCACCCATCCTTTTGACGTTCTGACGTCGGGTCTGCCCATCGGTACGGACGTTTTTTTCCTCGCGGTCCTGGCGTACCGCGGAAGGGGATTGTTGCGCGGATGGACCGTGGCGTTGTTCACGGGGCTTTTCTTCGTGCAGTTGGTGGTTTGGGGGCCGGTGTTTTTGAAAATGGAGTATGAATTGTTGCCAAACGTCGACAAAGCTGTTAAAATGCGACGAGTGGACAAATGATGCGGTGAGTCCCCGAGGCGGCGACGGGGTTTTATCCACCTGCCCGGTTTTCCCTCCCTTGCCCGTCCGTGAACGTCGCCTCGTTTTCGCGGAATATCCAGCGGTTTTCGCGCCTTGTTTTACTTGTGGCAAAAATAACGGCGCGAAAGTTGCATCAATATTGAAAACGTGCATTACGTCACCGGCTGACGCCCTGTCGCGACTTTCGGAGCAGGCGGTCCCTTATTCTCTCCCAGCGGGCGTCCGGCGCGGCTGACAGTGCTTTACGGGTCCGGAGGACGGTCGTGGGGCGCGTTTTGCGCGCGGCTCAAAACCATGGGCCCCGAGGTGTGTGTATGTCCGAAAAATCCCGACGGCTGCGCGAGTTTTTGCCCCAGGCGGTGAAATATGCCGTGATCGTCGTGCTGCTGGCACTGCCCATAGTCGCGCTCGGCCGGCTCATGATCGCCACCGAGGACGAGCTGGACGAAGTCCGCGGCCAGGCCCTCATGGAATTCGAGACCCAGACCCGCGTCATCACCAACTGCTACCAGACCGATCCCAACCCTGATTACTCCTGGGGCTACGGCTTTGTACGAAGCCACCGCGGAAACATCACCCTCGAGGTGGGCGTGCTCAAGCTGGACGGCCAGGTGGTGATCGACAACCTCAAGATGAACAAGCTGGGAATGGGCTACTACCACGATGGCGGCCTGTCCCCTGAAAACAACGAAACCTACGGCTGGGACATCTACATGGCCACCAACATCTGGGGCTATGGCGGCTATCCCGTCATCATGGACGGCTTGCGGGTCGAATACGCGCGCGACCCCTCCACCAAGCAATTCAAGTTTTTCCGGGTGGGAACGGACGACATCCGTGGCAGGATCTGGTTCGACAAGGACGGCGATTACGAAGCATTGCGACGGGTCAGCGCGGACACTTACATGGAGGCCGACGTGCACGCCCCGGTCATCAACGACATGTACGAGGCGGCCTACGTGCAGCGGCACCGGCAGTACTTCGTGTTCCGCGGCAACTACGCCGGATTGAAGCCCCTGGTCAACACGGACGACACCAACTGGATGGACCTGGGCCGGAGGAACGAGGCCCCCTACAGCAACAGTGGCTTCCACGGACTGGGCAAGACGGATTTCTATATCTCGTACGCCAACCTGATCACCAGCACTACAGGGCACAACAACAACAACAAGGCGTTCAATCCCTGGCGGCCCGAGTGGAATCAACACAGTTGGGGCAACAAACCCATGCCCATCGGATACAACCGGATTCCCGGGCAGGGCTGGTGGATGTCCATGCAGAGGGTTTACGCGGACGCGGACGTCTCCTGGTAGCGACTCCTGGCGGCGACATCGGACGGCAGTCGGCAACACACAGGCAACAGCGCACCTCGGGGAGTATGAAGCACGGAATCGTGACATGGCGACGGCTTCTGGCGGCGGGCACCGTCCTGCTCCTGTTGCTGTCCGTTTTCCGCCCCGGCGGAATCGACGCCGACATGCTTCTTCTGGAGGATCAGGACCTCTCCGACGTCACAGCGCGCGAGGGCCTGAATTTCATGATCCACGCGAACGCCAACCTGGGGTATGTGCGTTTCGGCGTGCCCAGCAACACCTCTTACGGCGAGTTGGTCAATTTTCAGATCAACGACGGAACCGCCACCCCCGGCCCGGCGAAAATCGGCAGCCTGACCGATCCTTTCGTCGTCGACGTGGGTTCGGACACCAGCGGAAAAACCTGGCTCATCTTCAAGATGCCCAAGTATGAAAGCGGGGTGACCACTCCGCTGTTCACCCAGACCGACGATCTCAGGTTCGGCGGCGTCAGCTTCGGCGAATTCCAACTCAGGAACATCAAGCAGAAAAATTCCCAGATATGGATCGGCGCCCATGGCGACGGCATGGACTTCATGGCGTGGCTCAACGTGCGCTTCGAGGAAATCCACTATTCGAGCACCGGCATCCACGCCGTGTTCCAGGACGTGACGCTCAGGGACTCGTTCGGCAGACCATTTGAAACCAACTCCTGGACCTACAACGGATCCACGAACCGTCCTCCGGAAGCCCCGGGCTGGGACCTCCACACCGGCGGCAGCACGTACATCATGGATTACAACAGCACCACGGAGTACGTGACATCCGGAAGCGCCGCGCCGGCGAGGTTCGGCACCTCGACATCCAATCCGGCCACCATCGACTTCAGCGCGAACAAGATATATATCCGTATCCCGGTAAGCGGCTCGTTGCGCATGCACCATGCCTGGTACGGCAACGTGGACACCGGTACGGACTACGGATTCTGGGGATTCGAAAACGTGTCCGGCACCGTGTCCATCAAGTTTCCCATGAATTACGGCACCACCCAGGGCAACTACACCAACGCTTCGGGCTGGCAGTACTGACCCCCGACGGACCGCATACTCTCCGAATTTCGGTCGATCCGCGCCTCCTCCCCGCGAAGTGGCGCGACATCGACAATCATCAAAGCCATTTCCGGACAACATTTCCCGTCAATTGGCCAGGCCTGCGGAGTCCGGCCGGCGTACCTCGGTACAGCCGGCAAGCCCCTTCCCTGCCGCGCACCACCAGGACCACTCACGGATTCAGGAACACAGTCATCCGTTCGATTGCAACCCGGCATCGGACCGGTATCGGAAAGGCGGCCCGTGTCGCGGGGTGAAGGCCGACGATTGTCAAGACCACGGGCATTGCCGGCCGGACAGGGAGACGGGAGGGAGGCGGATTCAGGGAACCCACACCAGGCGGAAGCCCAGGTCGCTGCTGGTGAATGCGGGATGGCAGCCGTCGCGCTCGGCGCTTCGGCAGTGCTTTCCATAATAGGACCAGGCGCCGCCCCGGTACACCCGGCTGGACCCCTTGGCGGTGACCTCGGGATCGGCCACGGGTTCCACGGGATAGTCGGCCAGCCAGTCCGAGCACCACTCGTACACGTTTCCGTGCATGTCGTGGAGGCCGAACGGATTGGGAGGAAAGCTGGCCACGGGCATGGGCCGTTTTCGGTACTCGCCTTCGGGGCAGCCCCTGAGGGGTTCGGTTCCCTTGTAATTGGCATCGTGGGTGGACAGGCAGTCCCCGGTAAAATAGGGCGTGGAGGTGCCTGCACGGCACGCGTACTCCCACTGGGCTTCCGTGGGCAGGCTGTAGGTGCCCAGGGATTCCATTGCGTCCAGCTTTTCCGCGAACGCCGCGGCCTGCTCGTGGCTCACCGACTCCACCGGGCAGTCGTCGTAGCCGGCGAACGCGGAGGGATTCGTGCCCATGACCCTTGTCCAGACGGCCTGGGTGACCTCGGTGGTCTGCATGTGGAATCCGGAGGTGATGGTCACCTCGTGCAGGCGTTCGTCGCTGTCCCGTTCCGGCTCCCATGCGGGACTGCCCATGTTGAAGGTGCCGGGGGGGATGTGGACAAACCGCATGCCCAGGGAGTTGGTGTGCACCTTCCCGGACGCCGGGTTTTGCGGGATGGCCGGTTTGTCCGTGGCCGCGCCTTTTTCCGGCAACGCAAAGGGCAGGCGATAGGTGAGCCCCGGCTCGAAGTCCAACAACTTTTCCACGGTCTCGTATCCCCTGGCGGAAACGCGGATCCGGTGCGTTCCCGGAGGCAGTTCCATGCCCGGTTGGTAGGACGGCTTGACGGTCATGATCCGCACCGTGGCGTCTTCCGGCTCCGTCATCATATACAGTACGGCGGGTTCCGGGCCCTTGCGCTCCAATACGACGGTGTATCGCGCGGCCTGTCCCGGGGCCAGAACCAGGGCCTGCTCGTGGGTCTCGTAACCCTCGCGCCTCACGGAGAGAAGGTGCTCTCCGGGTTTGACCTCGCGGCCCTCCATGGGAGTCTCGCCCAGGGCCTCGCCGTCCAGGCTGACCCGCGCGCCCGACACCGGAGAGGCCACCGTGAGCGTAGCGGGAAGCTCCGGCGCCGGTGGGGTGGTCAGGGGCGCGGGCCTCGCGCCTTGAGGGAAGAACACGAAGTCCCCCAGCCCCGGAGGCTCCGGCGAGATGCACAGGTACCCGGGATCCAGGGCGTCCCCGGTCCGGGGGTGAATGGCCCTCCCGATGAACGCGGCAAGCTCCGAGCCGGTCACCAGACCGTCGCCATTGGCGTCGGCCGCGCCTGTCAACGCCCTTTCGATTTCCGACAAAAACGAGGGCTCTCCTCCGGCCTGCTGCCCGGCGCGTCCGGCGCAAATCAACTGAACGGCGGCGCCGGCCGTGTACAGGGTGGGATCGTTCAGGGTGGAAGGAGGCCGGCCCAGCGAGTCGTCGTCCACGATCCCGTCCACCAGGATCAGCACGTGCCTTGCCCGGGCCCGGGACAGGATGTCGACCAGTTCGGCCAGCGACAGGGCATGGGCGGCAAAATCCCCGCCCCCCTCGCCGGGCCGGGGACAGTCCGACGGCACGAGATAGCCGATGGAACCAGCTTCCGTCTTCAGGGTCACCGTGTGCCCCCGGTAGTACAGCAGCAGGCCCCGGTCCTCCAGGCCGCCCTCGTTCCGCGCCAGGGCTGCCAGCACCTCCCGGAAACCGTCCGCAGTGAGGTTCTTTTCCAGTTTGCCGGAAAACCCCGAATCCGCCAGAATCCGGCCCGTTTCCACCGCGCGGTCCACGGCGCCGGGTTTTTCCGGCCAGTGCTTGTATGCGGAATTGCCCACCACCAGGGCGAACAGATGGTTGTAGAGGTCCAGCCGAGCCCCCGAGGTGAATGGCACGGAGTATTTCGCCGGACCTTCCACTGCCGCGGAAGCCGCGGGAAACAACCCGTGGACCAGGGCAAGAACGGAAAACACCACGGCCACGGCGGGCAGCGTACTGCCGGACAGGTGACGGACAGTATGTCTTGCGGCGGACGTCTTCTCAATCAGGGATGGGTGGGGCATCGTCCTCAGGTCCGAGCGCCTGCAGCGCCATCAGGGCCGAGCGCTTGATTTCCATATGGGAGTCGTCCAGCAGTTCCCTTATCCTGCCTCGCACCGGGGCCAGTGCGTCAGCACCCTGGGAGGTCAGCCGCTCCAGGGCCACGCGTCGAATCCGGGCGTCGTCGTCGTCGAGGCAGTCGTGCAGTATTTCCGTGTACTGTCTTTCCGGCGGCGCGTTTTTGAGCAGGACCAGCGCCATCAGGCGCAGGTCGGATTTCCTGTGCCTGATGAACCTGAAATAAATGCGCTCCTGGACGTCCCAGTCGCACCCGGAACGCCAGATGTTGAACAGGACGGTCCGCTTTTCCTCGAAGGTGCCCCATTCCAGCATGCCCAACAGGGGTTCCACGCAACGCGGGTCCTCCAGCCTGCACAGGGAGGTGGCCGCGGCCATGCGTACTTCGCGGGAGGTGTCCCGCAGCAGCGCGGCCAGGGTGTCGAAAACGCCCGGGTTTCCGGGCCACCCAAGCGCGGTCACGGCCAGTGTCCGGGTCGAGGGATGATGGCTGAGGGTACAGCGCAATAGTCTTTCCCGGTAGAACGACTCGTCCTCGAGGTGGGGGATGACGGTAGAGAGCTGGAACGCGGCAAAATGGCGGGTGTTGGGCATCTCTCCGTCGTCCATGAGGATGTCAAGGAAAACCGGAGCGGCATCCTCCTTGGCGAAACTCCCCAGAAGCATCATGATCTGGTGCTTGAGGCCCATGTCGGCGTGCCGCAGGGCGCGCAGCATGACGGACACGCCCCGGTCCCCGTCCCGGATGAGGTCCGCCGGGCAATCCACATAGCGACGGGCCATGTCGCAAAGCCTTTTTTGAGGTACCAGCGGGATGATCCTCGCCAAGGCAACGGCTCCTTTCGGGCGTGTACACCAGGACGGTTGCGCCCAAAGATGTCCCATGGTAGAGCTAACCCCCCGCGGGTCGGTTCCGCGCGACAGGCAGCGAATTAAGCATACCACAGTTGTCGCGTGAATGCACACCCTCCCGGACGGGCATCAGGGGGCCATGAAAGAACAGTTTCGTTTGTGCCAGGTGAGTGAGTGCGTATCCTGCGGGGCATGCTGCGGGCTGTACAACGTCCCGGACGCGGGTGAACGGGCGCTGGCCCGTATTCTTTCCGAGCGCACCGAGGAGTTTTCCCGTGTACCCAGGACCTGGGACGACGTTTCAAATTTCGGCGCCCGTGTCACCGCCAGGGAACCGGGCGGCGGGCCGTTCCCGGAGTTTCACCACTGTCCGTACCTGGGCCTGGTGGGAGGAGGAAGACGCGTGGGATGCCTTCTGCACCCAGCGGCGGACGGAAACCGGGGCCTGGATTTCCGCAGTGTGAGCCATTACGGGGGAATGGCGTGCATGATGTACTTCTGCCCCACCCACCGGGAGCTTGCTCCGGACTGCCTGCGGATAGTGGGCGCGGCCGCGGGAGGATGGCATCTCCTGGGGCTGGTGGCCCCGGAGACCAGGATGCTGGGCCACGTGTTCAGGCAGTTGGAAGCGCGCCTTCAAAGAGTACCGGACACGCGGGACATCTTACGGCCCGGCTTTGCCGGGGCTGTCCGGGATCTGCTCGAACTGCGCCGCACCCGCCCCTTCGCCCCGGCGGGCGACAACCGGCTGGCCAGCTACATCTTCAACGACCAACCGCCCCAAAAGCCGGGCGTGGACTACGAAGCCCTGGGTACGGCGCCGTCCCCACATGACGCCGTCCACTCCGCCATCGGCTCCCGATTCGTCGATGCCGGGGCGCTTTACCGCGCGGACGCGGTCATCGACGATCTGCTGGACCGGATCGCGTCCCTGGCGCATTGACCCCCGGGCCGTCCGCTCCCCGAGACCCGGTTTCTTCCCCGGCCTGCCCCACCGCGCGCGACACCCGATCCGGTTCGATCATTTGTTTTGCGCCGCCCGGGATTCGAGTTCGTCCACCAGGGCTTCGAAGTCGGGCCGGCCCCGCAGCGCGGCAAGGTCCGGATCCCCCGCGAGGTGGCGGGGCTTGTCGAACCCGAGCGCAACGGTCTTTTCCAGCCACGATACGGCCCTGTCCGGTTCGCCGGACAGGGCGAACAGGCAGGCCACGTTGTAATGGACCTCCACGCTTTCCGGTTCCAGGGAAAGGGCCTTTTCCAGCGCCTTCCGGGCCTCGTCGAAGCGTCGGGCCTGCACATACATGTACCCCAGGTCGTTGTGGGCGGCGAACAGTTCGGGCGACAGGGAGGATGCCTCCTCATAGGCTTCCACGGCCCTGGCGGGCTTGCCCTCCTTACGGTATAGGTCGCCGAGCACGTAATACAGCATGCCGTTTCGCGGCTCCTCCCCGATTCGCCGCAACACGTTTTTGATGGCGTCGCTCCTGGCCGAAAGCGCGACCCGGCGTTCCAGCATGGCCAGGTTCCTTTTGGCAGCCTCGTGGTCAGGAACGATCTCCAGGGTCTTTTCGAACATTGTCCTGGCCGGATCCGTCCGCCCCAATTTCAGGTACACCGTGCCCAGGTCGTTGTAGGCGTCCGCCATACCCGGGGACAGCTGCAACGCCGTTTCCAGCATCCGGGCCGCCTCGGCGTACAACCCCTGACCCCTGTAGGCCCGACCCAGGTTGGCGTAGGCCGTGGCGAAGTAAGGCTGTTTTTTCAAGGCCCGTTTCAACACTTCAGCCGCCTTTTCGTACTCACCCCTGTCTATCAGCACCAGGCCCAGGTTGTTCAGGGAGGAAAGGTGGCCCGGAGACAGTTCCACCGCCCTGGCAAAGGCAGCCCCGGCCTTTTCCAGGTTGCCCAGTTGATACTGGGTGGCGCCCAGATTGCTCCATGCCGGGGCGAACCGGGGGCTGATCCTCAATGCCATGGCGAAGTGGTCCAGCGCCTGCTCGGGACGTCCCTGCTCCATAAGAAAAGCGCCGTAGTCGCTGTGCCCCCGGTAGTAATTGGGGTTCGCTTTCAATGCCGCGGCGAAATGGTCGTCCGCCAGTTCCGCGTTCCCCTTTCCCTTGTAATGGTTGGCCAGCACGTGCCAGGAAACGTAGTCCGTGGGATCCGCCCTCACCGCGTGGGTGAACAGCGTCGGTGTGTCCTTCCACAAATGGGCCTGCCGCCAGCCAGCCACGGTGAACACCACCAGGACCGCGACCGCCGCCGCGCCCAGGGCCGTCCGTTGCCGCCTGCTCCGCTTTGCCAGGGCCCCGGCGCCCCACGCCGCCATGATGGCAAGACCCACGTAGGGCACATAGGTATACCTGTCGGCAATGCGCTGCCAGCCAAGCTGGACGATTCCGATGACCGGGACCAGGGTGCCCAGAAACCACAGCCACCCGCCAAGCAGCCAGGGATGCCCGCGGCGATACAGGACCACCGCCGCGGTGACAGCGGCCAGCACCAGCGCGGAGGCCGTGATGACCAGGGGAGATGGCCAGTCCTTTAGCGGATACATGGGAGACATGGGCCAGGGCCAGAAAAACTTCTTCAAATACGTCGCGTACGCCACCACCGCGTTGGCCAAACGGAAGCCCACGGGGAGGCCCGCGGAATCGCTCACCGGAGCCACGCTGCCGCCCATGCTCTGGGCCCTGAAGGTCATGGCCAGGGCCACCCCGGACAAGGCCAGCAGGGGCAGCTTCTCGTAGAACAGGAAAGCCAGACGGCCCCAACGGGACCCCTTGTCTTCCCCATTCACATTCAGCGCCCGCCCGAGGCGGCCCAGGGGCCAATAGTCCAGAACCAGCAGCAGAAAGGGAAGGGTCACCAGGGTCTGCTTGGACAACAGGCTCGCGGCAAAGGCCACGTACATGGCCACATAGCGCCCGATTCCGGGGCGCTCGGCGTACCACGCGTAGCCCCACAGGGCCAGGGCGCCAAAGCACATGGACAGCACGTCCTTGCGCTCCGACACCCAGGCCACGGACTCCACGTGCATGGGATGTACGGCGAACAGGGCCGCCACGAACGCGGACCTAAAGGTCGCCCCCGTCATTCGGCGCAGGGCCAGGAACAGGAAGATGGTGGCCAGAAGATGCAGAACCACGTTGGTGACGTGGTGCCCACCGGCATTCAGTCCGTAAATGTCGTAATCCAGGATATGGGAAATCCAGGTCAGGGGATGCCAGTTGGAGGCCTGGAAATTGTGGAACGACCTCTTTACGGTCTGGAAACTCAGCCCCTGCTGGACGAAGGTATTGTCACTGACGTATTTCGGATCGTCCCAGGAAACGAAATCATGTCCGGCGACCTGTGCGTAAACCACGAGCGTCAACAAGGCCAGGGCCAGGCAGATCAGGCGGGTCTTCGACATGCCATACTCCACGAAATGTGTGCGGGACGCCACCGTCCAACGTGTGTTGCGGCGTATGGTACCATGACCAGGGTGGCAAGGAAACCCTTGCACGAGGACACCTTGCACGAGGCAGTGGAACCTGCTTTCGTTCTCGGCGCCGCATGGCAGTCCCTTGACAGTCCGTTGAAAAACTCGGACTTTACAGCCTGGTCAACAACGATGAGATGCAAGGCGCACGAATTCCGGGGAGGTTGGCGTACCTGGCGTATGCCGCACCGACGAAAAACGCGCCGCGTACTGCGTGGATCGCGTTTTTCGACAGGCTGACGACCAGGACCGTGGTCATAACGCATCTACCAGGCCTCCCTGGGATCCCGTACCACGATGCGGAGGATCATGTCTCCGGCACTGCCCCCGGAGGTGCGCCGGCCCATGCCGCGCAGACGGAGATTCATCCCGGTGCCCATGCCCGGAGGCACCACTACCTGGAAGAGCCTCTTCTGGTAGCCCCATGGAATATTGATCAACTTCCTCGCCCCATTGGCCGCCTCCTCGGGAGACAGTTCCAGCTGGCCGTACAGGTTGGCCTCATCCGGTCCGGGATGGGGCCGCACCAGCTGCAGGCGGGGACTGGCGCGTCGTACCGTGGATTGGCGCACTCTGTCGCTCACACCGATGGACGGGGTCCTGGCCGCGATCTGCAAAAATATCATGCCGAAGACAAACCCGCCGATGTGAGCCCACCAGGCCACGCCGGTAGCCGCGCCGCCGGTGGCGGAAAGGAACTGGAACAACAGCCAGATGCCCAGAAAGATGAACGCGGGCAGTTCAATGAAGTAGGGGATGATGATGATCGGAATGAGGGTGAGAATCCTCGAGTGGGGGTACAAAAGAAAGTACGCGCCCATGACCCCGGCGATGGCCCCGCTGGCTCCGATGGTGGGCATCGTGGAGGTCCAGTTGGAGGCCAGATGGGCGCCGCCCGAGGCCATGCCGCAAATGACGTAGAAGACGAGGTATCGCAGATGGCCCAGCCTGTCCTCCACGTTGTCGCCGAAAATGTACAGGGACCACATGTTTGCTATGAGATGCCACAGGCCGCCGTGCAGGAACATGAAGGTGAACAGGGTGAGAATGTTTTCAGTCTGGGTGAAATACTGGTCCGCGGCGGGGTGGGAAAACCGGGCTGGCACCAGGCCGTGGTTCATCAGCAGGCCGGACTGGTCCGGCCCCAGGGCCACCTGGTAGACGTAGACCAGGATGTTCACCACGATCAGCAGGTTATTGACAACCGGGTAGTTCTTGCTCTCAATGGTGTCTCGGATGGGCAGCATGGCAAACCCTGTTTATCACAGGCAATCGGCGGGCAAAACCAAAAAACTGGGGGATGGACCGGTCGGACATCGTAAGCCGTGTTTTCTATTGACAATTTTCGTGGATGGGTTAATCTGGGGAAGCCTTCTTATGAAGGCGTCCCCACCTTACAGCGTGGAGGTTCGGTTTTCCTCTTTTTTCCGGCTTCCATACTGTAACTCCTTTCGCCAGAGGCCCCCGGAACCTGCAGCCTCCTCCGGGGGCCTCGATTTTTGCTGGCAGTGGTTACAAGGACTGGTGCCGTTCCCGTCCCTCCGGTTTCCGGGGCGGCCCGGACGCACTCCGGGTTTTTCGGCGGGACGCGGGGCCGCTGATTGTCACCTGAATCCGTGACGGAAATATTGAAACAACTTTCAAGAACCCCATAAGAGCCCGTTGAAAAACTCGAAATTGGCAGCCTGTTCAAAAACGATGAGATGCAAGGCGCGCGAATTTCGAGGAACAAGGCGTACTTACGGTACGTCGCGTTGACGAGAAATGAAGCGCAACGCCGCAGATCGCGTTTTTCAACAGGCTGTCATGCGGCGCGTCTGCGGCGTCAGAGCCCGGCCGGCGTGCTTCAGTACAGTCGGCAGGTCTCTTCCTTGCATCCGCACCACCTGAGACCGCTCA
>JBKHBM010000053.1:0-32079 GCA_046542385.1 Desulfatibacillaceae bacterium
GAAATTCGCGCGCCTTGCATCTCATCGTTTTTGAACAGGCTGAAGATTTCGAGTTTTTCAACGCGCTGTTAATGATGCGTCCGCGGTATGGCCGACAGGCGCACCGGATTCGGGGACAATACCGCACGGGCGCTGCGTCGATGGCCCGGCCCGGCCGCGGACACGAAGAGGTTGCTCGGCAAACTCGGTGGATGGCGAAAGAACGCGGGAGCCGATGTCCGACCCGGAGTACGGACAATGCCCCATTGGGCGCCCGGCACGGAGTCGCACTGTCATGCATTGCAGGAGGACCGCGGTTTCGGCTGAAGTCTCCATATGGGAATACAGAGGACCGCCAAACTCCATGATTCAACCGCCCGCCACATTGCGGGCCTTACCTATTTTGGTATTTATTTGTTTGAGAATCAACCCATTTTCGCAATTCGCGGCGTTTGGGCTCGTGGGGGACCATTTGCGGAACCGGCGGCGCTCCGGACAATGATCCATCCCGTGGGCCGGAAAAAAGACGGGCATGACCGCGTCCCGGGCGACGGGATGGAACGCCGCGTCAATGTCGGGGGTGTGCATGGGGATTATTGGGAGCTGAATCCATGGCGAAAGTTTTGACCTGAATCCGTGACGAAGGTATTGAAAAAACTTTCAGGAACCCCATAAATCGGGCTTTTTTGCGCGTTCTTGAACAAATCTTCGTTTCACCCGGCGCGCCTTGTCGTACCGGCGGGGGCGCCGGGTGCGGAAGATCGGGTGCGGTCTTGCCCGTCCTTTCAATGCGGGCCAACATCCCTTCGTCTGTCAGCGGATGCAACCCGCTTTCCGGCCGGCCGTATCAGCCCAGGTGCTCACGCACGAACCGGGCCTCGTACGCCTTGGCGTCCCCGTACCTGTAGAACAGACGCTCCTGCTGGTTGAACTCGTGGTTGTGCACGTCCCGCCTTCCCCTTCCCTTGCGTACCGGAGGGTACAGGGCGTGCAGCAGTTCGTGGTAGATGATGTACTCAACGAAAAACTCGGGGACCGCCGGCTTGTCCAGTACGGGATGGATGCTGATGGTCCCGGTTTTGTGGGAATAGCTGCCGAAACGGATGGACGACCGTCCCTTGGAGAGTGGCCTGCCCCTGGACCATGTGATATTCGGAGGATCGGCCTCGATGCCATGCATGCGCATCACGCCGAGGAGGATGACGGAGAGGTCCCGGTGCCATCCCCGGGTGACGCAGGGTTTGGTGGCGCGCTCCGGCCTGGCGAACAGGCGAAAGAGGTGCTGATTGTTCTCCACGTACCGGTCGATTTGTTCCCTGCACCAGTCGTCGGGCGTGAAGGCGAACCGGGCCAGCGCCTCCATGGTGCGCTGGTCCGCGCCCCGAAACGCGTGCTGGACGCGCAGGACGCGGATACCATCCCGCTTTCTTTTCACGGAAACCACCGAGGACCGGTTCCAGGTTAGCGCTATCTCCATCGGCGAGGCGACCATGGCCCGCAACCGCAGCTTGAACTCCTGCTCTCCAAGAAGCGCCGGATCAGTATTCCAGTGTATGGTCTTGTCCCACATTCCCGGTGCCGCTTCCCTGTCCGTTTCAGCGTACCTGTTTGTCCTGGCCGGCTTCCAGCCAGGCCAGGAGGATTCCCTCCACCTCGCCGTCCTCCGGAAATCGTCCTGACGCGCGCTTGGAGAACACGGTCCTGCCGCTCCAGGACACCTCGAAATCTCCGACCTCGCCCGTGGACCTATCCGTCCCGAGTCCGAGACGACGTTCGATTCGCGTGGAGAGCGCGACCGCCCTCGACCGGTACCCTCATCTTCCGCAGTAACGGATGAGCACCTTCATCATGACCTCTTTCCGGTTCCCGGGCCGCCTATCCGTCCCGATCCCCGCCGGGCGAGCCCGGCCGATCCCGGTTGAGCATTCCGTCTTCGGACATTTTCCGTTGCGCCATGTTGTACGCGGTGTACGCGGACACGATATGGCAGATCCAGCCAAGAAGGCCACCGGTCCCTATCCAGAAACCCGGAGTGAATATGAGCCAGAATATGGCCCGCCAAAAGGTACCGTTGTAAATCTGTCCCAGGCCGGGCAGCACGGCGCTGAGCACGGCGGCATTTCCAGGTCTTTCCATGATGTCCCTTCCACGACCTTGTCCGGAGTTCGTCCGATTCCTGCGGGAGACGGCCCCGCTCCCGCTCTCCCGAATCCGTGAGCCGTCCCGCGACCGATACTCACGTCCGGGACCCGTTTGTTCCTCCATCCTTTTCCCGACCGGTCCGGGGCCTCCTTGTAACAGCCGCGCCGTGGACGGCCAGCACCAGCCCCCAACCCAGGACAGGCCAGTGAAACCAGATGACACCCGGCGACGTAAACACGTCCACCAGCGCCAGGCCGCCGCTGCCCGCCACGTACACCGCCGAATGCCTGTAGAAGCCCAGTTTGGCGTCGACCCGCTTCCGGGCCTGGGCAAAGGCCTTTTCATAATCCATGAAGAAACCGATTCCCGCGCAATGCGTGAACGCGTGTCCGAAATTGGCGCGCAATCCCTTCCGGGTTGCTCCAGTATACCTGAATCACCTGCCTTCGCAACATCCAAAATGACGAAAAAATCGGGACATGCCACCCTGGTGTCAATGCGTTTCACCCTGACCGCGGCTCACTCTGGCCTCCTGGCCCATTGGCGGGCTCCATCCTCGTGGGTTCATGTGGATTCCCTGAAGCCGTGAGCGTTCCCGGGTGGTACGGGTGCAAGGAAGACGCCTGCCGGCGCATATTCTCCATGCTTTCCGATTATTCCGGGTTTCCCGCTTGAAACCTTGGGCCGTCGGTAATATATTGCCGGATCGTGGAATGTATGGACACAGTTCCCGACATCAACGCCCGCAGGATATATGCATGAAAATCACCGCTGAACAGGCCGCCAGCTTTCTCCGCGTACCCGTTACCACCGTCGAACGATGGGTACGGCAGGGAAGCATCCCGGTACGACGCCGGGGCGGCAGGATACTTTTTGAAAAGGAAGACCTGGAAAACTGGGCCCGGGACCGGAAACTGCTCGTGGACCGCCAGCCCGCCGCGGGAACACCGGCTTCGGCGCCAGAGAACACTTCGCTGTCCGCCGCGATCACCCAGGGCGGCGTCCACTACGGGATAAAGGGAGGGGACATGGGTGCGGTCCTCGCGGACATGACCCGTCGACTCGAATACCCCCCCGAGTACCGGGAGGAACTTCTGGTCCGCCTCCTGGAGAGGGAGGAGATGTCCTCCACCGGCATCGGCAAGGGCGTCGCCATGCCCCACCCCAGGGCCCCTGTAGCCGGCACGGAGGAGCGGGCCGCCATCGTCACCTTCTTCCCGGATACCCCCCTGGACTGGAACGCCATTGACGACCAGCCCGTTTTCGTACTGTTCCTGCTGCTCAGTCCGACCATCCGCGCACATCTGAACATGCTCTCCCGCCTGGCCTTCTGCCTGCGGGACGACACCTTCGTCGAATTTCTGCGATCCGGGCCCTGGGTGGAGGAGCTGTCCAAAGAGGTTTCCCTGAGGGAAGCCGGCATGGAAGGCAGGGTATAGGGAGTGTTTCCCCCGGGGCGCGCAGCCGTGAGCCGATTGTCTCCCAAAAGGCTTTTCCGTCGGGCCTTCCTGGGTCCGGACGACAGGCTGTTTCTCATGCTGGCGGGGCTGATCGTGGGCATTTGCGCCGGCCTCGCAGGCGTTCTGCTCAACGGCGCCATCGTTTGGCTGGACCATGCGCTGCGGCCCGCGCGAGGCTACTGGTGGGCCTTTGTCCTGCCCGGCCTCGGCGCGGCCCTGTCCTCGATATTCCTGGAACGCGTGGTGAACGAAGGCGCGGGCCACGGCGTACCCGAGGTCATCTACAGCGTTTCCAGGCGAGGCGGCCTGTTGCGCCTGCGATCCGGCTTTTCGCGGCTGGTCTCCAGCTGCCTCACCATAGGCAGCGGCGGCTCGGCCGGCCCGGAGGCGCCCGTGGTCATGAGCGGGTCCGCCATCGGCTCCAACATCGCCCGGTTGTTCTCCATGAATGACCGGCAACGCACCACGCTGGTGGGGTGCGGGGCGGCGGCCGCCATCGGCTCGATCTTCAACGCGCCGATCGCGGGACTGATCTTCACCATGGAGGTGATCCTGGGCAGGTGGAGCGCGGCCGCCATCTTTCCCATAGCCGTGGCGTCGGTGGCGGGGACCGAGGTCAGCCGTCAATTGCAGGGCAACCGGATTCCGTTCAACCACCAGCCGTTCACCCTGGGTTTCATGGACATCGTGGCCTCGGTGGGTCTTGCCGTGTTCGCGGCCGGGGCGTCCCTCGCCCTGACCCACGCGATACGCACCAGCCACCACCTGTGGGACGGGGCCCCGGGTCCGAAGTGGACCAGGGCGGCGCTGGGAGGTTTCCTGGTGGGCGGCATCGGCCTGTACATGCCGGTGATTCTTGGCGAGGGGTACCACGCCATAAGCGAGATGATCGAGGGGGCCTGGGTGCCGGCGCTGGGTTTCGTGGCCCTTGCCGCCGTGGTAAAGGTGGTTGTCACGTCGCTGACGCTGGGCTCGGGGGGTTCGGGGGGCATCTTCGCTCCCTGCCTCGTGGTGGGCGCCCTGGTGGGCGTGGCGTATCATGGAGTGCTGGCGGCGGCGTGGCCCGCCGTGGGATGGGTGGACGCGGGGGCCTTCGCCCTGCTGGGCATGGCGGGGCTGGTTTCCGGCATGCTCCAGGCCCCCCTGACGGCGCTGTTTCTGATTGTCGAGATCACGGGCAGCTACGGAGTGGTCCTGCCCCTGATCCTGGTGTCCGTCATATCCACCACCCTGTGCAACCTGGTGGAACGCAGCTCCTTTTATCTCAAGGACCTGGAGGAGCACGGACAGCTTCTGCGTCCGGGCACGGACGCAAGGGTGCTCACGGACCTGCGCGTGAATGAGCTTCTGGAACACGACGTCCACATGATACGGGAGGACATGCCGCTGCGGGAACTGGTGGACGTGATCAAACAGTCGCATCGCAACCACTTTCCGGTGGAGAACCAGGCGGGGGAGTTCGTGGGCATGGTGCACCTGGACCACGTGCGCCCCTATCTGTTCTCTCCGGAGCTGTACGACGCGGTCATGGTGTACCAGATCATGGATGACCGGCCCCTGTGCGCTTCGGTGGACGACCACCTGCCCGAGGTGCTGGGCCTCATGGACAGGCACCGGAAGTTCACCCTGCCCGTGGTGGACAATGAACGATTCGTGGGCATGATATCCAAGGGCACCCTGCTCAACCAGTACCGGAAGGAACTCATCGTACAGACAAGCCCGTAAGGCTGGGGCGAACAGTTCTTCTCAAGGAGTCATCCATGCTTCCCCAAATTCTGCACGTCTTCCGCAACACCCCGCTGGGACGCGAGACATACCTCCAGACCCTGTACTTCTGCCGGCAACTGGACGCCGGCCCCAATGTCTACATCCCGGAGCACACCAAGTTCCTCATGTACTTCGAGGACGAGGTGCTCCAGGTGGACCTGGATTCCTCCTATCTTTCGGACCTGGAAACCGCCCGTCTCCACGTGGAGGAGCTGACATCCTCCGCTGACCTGTCCGCCAAGTACGTCGTTCCCAAGGAATACACCGCCTCCACCCTGCCGGACGTGCCGACGCAGTTCGACTTCATGTGCTGCCCGAGGAGCATGAGCGACGTGTCCGGCAAGATGGGCCTGGGACACATCGGCCCCAAGGTCCGCCGTATCGTCAAGGGAGCGTCGTTTCCCATCCTGATTCCCAGCATCGTGTACAAGGAATGGCAACGCCTCGCGGTCATGTTCGGCGGCTCGCCCAACTCGCTGCGCGCCCTGCGCCTGGGCCTTGCCGTACAACGCCGCTGCGGCATGCCCCTGGACCTGTTCACCTACGAGGAAAAGGGTCGGGAGGAGGCCCCCCTGCGCGAGATCCTGGACCGGGAAGGATTGACCGGGAGCGTTCAGAGCCAGGTGCGGGAATGGAGCTTTTTCAAATCCGGCCTTATGGAAAACGACCTGTACGAGGTTCCCCACGACGCGCTGGTGATTCTGGGCGCCTACGGCCACGGCGTGATCAAGGACCTGTTGTTCGGCAGCAGGATGGAAGTGTTCCAGTCCCACCTGCCCAACAGTTTTCTGGTCGTCGGGCCCAGGTCGGCCATCACCATATGACGGATCGACTTGCCCGGGGTGGGCCACGCATCCGTCTTTGCCGTATCCCTGAATCCGTGAGCGGTGTCGGGCAGTACGGATGGACCGGTCCGGACGACCTGCCCTGAGTCTGGCCGGTTTGACCCTTTAGCGCCTTTGCCGCGCCAAATGACCCGCGCCAAATAACCTGTTGCACGATCACCATCAATCGCGCATAATAACCAGTGATGAAAACGAGAAAACGAATGGGACTGCTGCTCGCCATCATGGCAACCGCATGCCTCGCGGTTGCAGGCGTATCGCTGTTGGTCCTGTACCGGGCGGGATTCGACCAGCAGCGTGAACGTCTTGTCGAAATCGCCCAAAGCCGCGCCCGGATCATCGAGACCATGTACGAACACCATGGGGAGATGATCCGTTCCGGCGATCTATCCGTCATCGCCGGCCGGGAAATCCCGACCACGCTGGACGTGCTTGGGGAGGCCCACGAACGATTCAGGGGTTTTGGCGAAACCGGTGAATTCACCCTTGCCCAAAGAGACGGAGCCTACATCGATTTTCTCCTCCGGCACCGGCACGCCGGAAACGGGGAGCACGACCTTGACAGGATTCCCTGGGATGCCGGACTGGCGGAGCCCATGCGCCGGGCCCTGTCCGGCCATTCCGGAACCATGGTGGGACCTGATTATCGCGGAGCCATTGTGCTGGCCGCCCATGAGCAGGCCAGGAACATGCACGTCGGGATCGTTGCCAAAATGGACCTCGCCGAGGTTCGGGCTCCGTACATACGAGCCGGGCTAATCGCCCTGGGAGTCACCCTCCTGGTCGTACTGCTCGGCGCCTATTTTTTCCGCAGGGTCAGCGACCCCGTGGTGCAGAGGCTGGAATCCCACGCCAGGGACCTGGAGAATGAAATCGCGGAACGCAAGTCCATCGAAGTGGCGCTGCGTGAATCCGAACGCGTCATGTCCACCCTGTTGTCCAACCTGCCCGGCATGGCCTACCGGTGTTTGAACGACCCGAAATGGCCCATGGAGTTCGCGAGCGAAGGGTGCCTGCCTCTCACGGGTTACACGTCCCGGGAATTGACTTCCGACGAGGGACCGGATTTCGGCGACCTGGTAAACCCCTTGGACCGGGAGAGGTTGTGGGCAAGGATACAGGAGGGGATCACCGCCAACCGGCCCTTTGAGGTGGAATACCGCATCACGACAAGGGACGGCGTCGACAAATGGGTCTGTGAGCGCGGGACCGCCGTCTCCACCGATTTTGACGGAAATACCGTGCTGGAGGGTTTCATCTGGGATGTGACAACCCGCAGGCAGGCCCTGCGGGAATTGCAGGAGAGCGAAAAACGGTTCCGCACCGCCATTTCCGAAGCCCCGTTTCCCGCCATGATCCACGTCGAGGACGGCGAGGTGCTCCTGGTCAACAAAACCTGGTTCGAACTGACCGGGTATGGTGGTGAAGACATTCCCACCATATCCGCCTGGGCGGAAAAAGCCTACGGCGACAGGGCGGAAAGCGTCAAGGCGGTCATAGATCCACTGTATTCCATGGAACAGAAGATACATGAAGGCGAGTTCGAGATAAGGACGGCCAATGGGAAGGTCCTGGTCTGGGAATTCAGCTCCGTGCCGCTCGGAGAACTGGCGGACGGCCGCCGTGCGGCCCTCTCCATGGCCGTGGACGTGACTGAACGAATCACACGGGAGGAGCAGCTGCGCCAGGCGCAGAAGATGGAGGCCATCGGCAGGCTTGCCGGCGGAGTGGCCCACGACTTCAACAACATGTTGAACGTGATACTGGGGTACGCGGAAATGGCCCTGCAGAACCTGGAGCCCGGAACGCCCCTTCATGACGATCTCTCCGAGATCGACAAGGCCGCCCAGCGCTCGACGTCCCTGGTCCACCAGCTGCTGGCCTTTTCCCGCAAGCAACTCGTCCAGCCCAGGCCCGTCAACCTGAACGAAGTGGTGGAAAACCAGAAGAAGATGCTGGACCGCCTCATCGGCGAGGACATTTCCGTGGAGTTCATACCCGGGAAGGACCTTTGGGACGTCAAGATCGACCCCTCCCAGATGGACCAGGTCATCGCCAATCTGGCGGTGAACGCCCGGGACGCCGTCGACGGAGTGGGTAGTGTGACCATAGAAACGAAAAACATGGTCCTGGACGAAAGCTACAGTACGGCCCACCTGTACTCAACCCCCGGGGAGTACGTGATGCTCGCCTTTTCCGACTCCGGTTGCGGAATGGATGAAAAGACCATGGCACAGGTTTTCGAGCCGTTTTACACCACCAAACGGATTGGGGAAGGCACGGGCCTGGGTCTATCCATGGTGTACGGAATTGTCAAACAAAATGACGGCGTCATCAATGTCTACAGTGAACCGGGAATGGGTACCACGTTCAGGATCTACCTGCCGCGATTCACCGGCGCCACGGAAACGGTCGAACAGGAAGCCCCTGTCAAGGATTCAAAGGGAACGGAAACCATTCTCGTGGTCGAGGACCAGCCCCAGGTGCTGAAGCTCACGAAGAACATTCTGGTTCGCGCCGGGTATCGCGTCCTGGCGATGGGCGGGCCGGAAGCGGCCCTGGAACAGGTGGAGATGTATTCCAAGAGCATAGATCTGGTGCTGACCGACGTGGTGATGCCCGACATGAACGGCAAGGACCTCGTGAAGAAGCTGGAAAGCGTCCGGCCCGGCATCAGGGCGTTGTTCATGTCCGGGTACACGGAGAACGTGATCGCCAAGCACGGTGTCCTGGACGACGGCATCAACTTCCTGCCCAAACCGTTTACCGCCGCGGCTCTCACCGCCAAGGTGCGCGAGGTGCTGGAGGGGTGACAGCCGGGCCCTCGCGCCACCCGGACCGTTTCCGTCACCTGTCCGGGGACCGCCGTCCGAGGCAGTGCCCGGCGAAACCGCCATTCGCCACCAAATGGAGGCACCAACGCGAAACGCCGGGCGGAAACTCCGCCCGGCGTTGTTTTTCGATTCGGTGGGTCCGACGTCGTTACATGCCGGATTGCGTTCAACCCGGCATCAGTTGATCTGGATACCGGTGCCCGAGTCGTTGATCTGGTTGTTGGTCGGGAGCACGCACTCGATGGGCACGTCCTCCTCGTCCTCGATGAAGATGGACTCGCCGTCCTTGACCACGATGGCGTGTTCCAGCACCTGGTCCATGTGCTCCAGAGGCGTCATCTTCACCGCCTTGGCGATCTTGTTCGGGATGTCATGGAGGTCCTTCTCGTTCTCGGCCGGGATCAGCACCTCGCGAACTCCCGCGCGATGCGCGGCAAGAACCTTTTCCTTCAGCCCGCCGATGGGCAGGACCCTGCCCCGCAGCGTGATCTCGCCGGTCATGGCCAGATCGCGCCGCACCGGCCTCTGGGTCAACGCCGACACGATGGAGGTGCACATGGTGATTCCGGCGGACGGTCCGTCCTTGGGGATGGCGCCTTCCGGGATGTGGATATGCATGTCCAGCTTCTTGTGGAAATCGATGTCGATACCCAGGCGTTTGGCCCGGCTTCTCACATAGCTCACCGCGGCCTGGGCTGACTCCTTCATCACGTCGCCCAGCTTGCCGGTTACGGTGACGTCTCCCTTGCCGGGCATGACCACGGTTTCCACGGCCAGGGTCTCGCCCCCGACCTGGGTCCAGGCAAGACCAGTGGCAAGACCGACCAGATCCTTCTCCTCCATCTGGCCGTAGCGGAAACGGGGCGGTCCCAGATGCTTTTCGATGCTCTGCTGGGTCACCCGCACCACCTCGCGGTCCTCTTCCTTGACCATGATTCGGGCCACCTTGCGGCACACCCCGGCGATCTCCCGCTCCAGGTTGCGCACCCCGGCCTCCCGGGTGTAGCGGCGGATGATCTCGTACACGGCATTGTCGGAAAACTGCACACTCTCCTCGGACAAACCGTTGGCCTCGCACTGCTTGGGAATCAGGTAGCCCCGGGCGATGTGGAACTTTTCGTATTCCGTATAACCCGGAATGCGGATGATCTCCATACGGTCCTGCAGGGGCAGAGGGATCTCCGGCAGCGTGTTGGCCGTGGTGATGAACAGGATGTTGGACAGATCGTAGTCCAGGTCCATGTAATGGTCGTTGAACGCGTAGTTCTGTTCCGGGTCCAGGACCTCGAGCAGGGCCGCGGACGGATCGCCGCGGAAGTCCATGCTCATCTTGTCCACCTCGTCCAGGCAGAAGACTGGGTTGTTGGCCCCGACCTTTTTCAGGGACTGGATGATCTTGCCCGGCATGGCCCCGATGTAGGTCCTGCGGTGGCCCCGGATCTCCGCCTCGTCCCGCACGCCGCCCAGCGACAGCCGGATGAACTTGCGGTTCGTGGCCCGGGCCACGGACTTGGCGATGGAGGTCTTGCCCACGCCCGGCGGACCGACAAGACACAGGATGGGCCCGCGGATCTTCTTGACCAGGGCCTGCACGGCCAGGTACTCGAGGATGCGCTCCTTGGGCTTCTCCAGTCCGTAGTGGTCCTCGTCCAGGATGCGCTCCGCCTCGTCGATGTCCATCTGGACCTTGCTCTTCTCGAACCAGGGCAGGCCTATGATCCAGTCGATGTAATTGCGCACCACAGTGGCCTCGGCCGACATGGGGCTCATCTGCTTGAGCTTCTTGAACTCGGCGCGCACCTTCTGGGCCGCCTCCTTGGGCAGCTTCTTTTTCTTGATGCGCCTTTCCAGCTCGTCCAGCTCGTTCTGCTGATCGTCTTCGGAGCCCATCTCCTTGCGGATGGCCCGCATCTGCTCGTTCAGGTAGTACTGGCGCTGGGTCTTTTCCATCTGGTCCTTGACCCGCCCCTTGATCTTGTTTTCCATCTCATGAATTTCGATTTCGGCCTTCATGAGCTGGAGAAGCAGCTCGAGCCTCTTCCCGGGGTCGATGGCCTCCAAAAGCTGCTGCTTTTTCTCGATCTTGAACGAAAAGTGTGCGGCAACGGTATCCGCCAGCTGCGACGGCTCCGTAATGGTGGACACGCTTTGCAGCAGGTCCTTGGGGATGTTCTTGTTGATCTTGGCATACTGCTGGAACGTGTCGTTGATCATCCGGGCCAGGGCCTCGGTCTCCATGGCGGAAACCTGGGGCTCGGGCAACACTTCCAGTTCCACCTTGAAGTGGTTGGTTCCCGGGATGAACTCCGTCATCCGGGCCCGGGACTTACCCTCGACAAGGGCCTTTACCGTGCCGTCGGGCAGGCGCAGCAACTGCAGCACCTTGCCCATCGTGCCGATCTGGTGCACGTCGTTCTTGCCGGGGCGATCCACCGACGCCCGCTTCTGCGTACACAGAAACACGGTCTTTTCCTGATTCATCGCCTCGGACAAAGCGTTTATGCTGTGCTCCCGTCCGACGAACAGGGGAACCACCATGTGGGGGAACACCACGATGTCGCGCAACGGAAGCATTGGGAGGGTCAGCATGTCTCCGCCCTCCGGACCCTTTTTCTTGGAAATGCTGAACATATATTCCTGAATTTCCTTCCGCGCCCCTTTTTCAGCCACTCCAGGGGGGCGCCTTCGCGTATGGTTTTGTCTTGTTGGATTACGCCTTTTTCTTGCTCTGCTCGAACATCAGTATCGGGTCCTCGTTGTTGACGACGACCTCTTCGCCGATCACGCACTCCATGACGTTTTCCATGGAGGGAATTTCGTACATGATGTCCAGCATGGTGCGTTCCACGATGGCGCGCAGGCCCCGGGCCCCCGACTTGCGCCGGAGGGCGTCCCTGGCCACCGCGGTGAGGGCGCTGTCCGTGAAGCGCAGCTTCACTCCCTCGACCTCGAACAGCTTCTGGAACTGTTTGACCAGCGCGTTCCTGGGCTCGGTCAGAATGCGCACCAGGCTGTTTTCGGTGAGTTCCTCGAGCGTTGCGATGACCGGCAGCCGGCCCACGAACTCGGGGATCAGACCGAACTTGAGCAGGTCCTCGGGCTCGGCTCCGCGAAGGATGTCGCCCAGGGACTGGTCGGTCTGGCTGATGATGTTGGCGCCGAAGCCCATGATCTTGTCGCCCATGCGGCGCTTGATGATCTCCTCGATGCCGTTGAACGCGCCGCCACAGATGAACAGGATGTTGCTGGTGTCCACCTTGACGAAATCCTGCTGGGGATGCTTGCGACCTCCCTTGGGGGGGACGCTTGCCGTGGTCCCCTCGATGATCTTGAGCAGGGCCTGCTGCACGCCCTCGCCGGAAACGTCGCGGGTTATGGACGGATTGTCCGACTTGCGCGCGATCTTGTCGATCTCGTCGATGTAGACGATGCCCCGCTTGCACCGCTCCACGTCGTAGTCCGCGTTCTGCAACAGGGCCAGGATGATGTTCTCCACGTCCTCGCCCACGTAACCGGCCTCGGTGAGCGCCGTGGCGTCGGCGATGGTGAAGGGGACGTCCAGGAACTTGGCCAGGGTCTGGGCCAGCAGGGTCTTCCCGCTGCCGGTGGGACCAAGGAGCAGCACGTTGCTTTTCTGGATGTCCACGTCACCGGTTTCCGCGAAGGATTCCAGCCTCTTGTAGTGGTTGTGCACGGCCACGGACAGGACCTTCTTGGCATGCTCCTGCTCGATCACGTATTCGTCGAGCATCGCCTTGATCTCCCGGGGCGTCGGAATGCTGCGCATCTCCAGACTGTGGCCTCCGCGCTCGGTTTCCTCGGCGATGATCTCGTTGCACAACTCTATGCACTCATCGCAGATGTATACCGCGGGTCCGGCAATGAGTTTGCGGACTTCGTCCTGGTTCTTTCCGCAGAACGAGCAACGCAGATGATCGTTGGAATCGCCTTTGTTAGCCATTTACAGCCTCGCTTTCACTGGCACAATGCCGTATTATTTCCACTCTTTCAGGAGTTTTCAATTGGTTGTTCCAGACACGGTTTCAATATAGTCCCATTTGGTTTGTTTGGCAAGTTTTGCCGACCGTAAACCAGGGGTGATTGTGACGTCCTTCACAGTCGGGACGGCGGCCGCCCCCGGGACTTCGGCAGGACGCCCGCCGCGCTTTCACAATGGTCACGCGTTTGTCGGGCCCGGCCGGGGTCTTCAGCGAGTCCGGCGAACATGTTCGGTGGGCGACGGAATTTTTTTGAATGGGGATCGCGCCGCTTGCCGGTTAATGGTGGATGCAGGCCCGGGGATACAATCGTCGCCGGAGCCGGGAAGTCGGGCCGGGTGCGGCCCGGCGGGCCGCAATGGCGGGAGATGCCGGCGCGGGAGGTGCGCGGATCAGGGCGGCACACGGTAAACGCGGTCCCGTGTGCCGCCGTTCTCGGTCTGTATCCTACCTGGTTTTCACGTCTATCTTGTCCAGGTCGCCCCGGTTCTGGATCACGTGGTCCACGATGCCGTACTCGGCGGCTTCCGCGCCGCTCATGAAGAAATCCCGGTCCGTGTCCGTCTGGATTTTGTCCAGCGGCTGGCCCGAATGAGAGGAAAGGATCTCGTTGAGACGTTCCCGCATGCGCAGGATTTCCTTGGCCTGGATGGCGATGTCCGACGCCTGGCCCTGGAAACCGCCCATGGGCTGATGGATCAGTATCCGGGAACTGGGCAGCGAGTAACGCTTGCCCGCCGAGCCCGCAGCCAGCAGCACGGCGCCCATGCTGGCCGCCTGGCCGATGCACACGGTTGCGATCTCCGGCTTGATGTACTGCATGGTGTCGTACACGGCCAGGCCCGCCGTGACCACGCCGCCCGGGGAATTGATGTAAAAGTTGATGTCCTTGTCCGGATCCTCGGACTCCAGGAAGAGGAGCTGCGCGATGATGAGGTTGGCGATATCGTCGTTTATGGGCGTGCCCAGAAAGATGATCCGGTCCTTGAGCAGACGGGAGTAAATGTCGTAAGCGCGTTCGCCCCGACTGCTCTGTTCGATGACCATGGGTATGAGTGCCATGTGACCTCCTTGATTGGGGGAGCGGTCATTAAATTGTTCCGTTGTCCGGGCCCTGGGGCTATTCCGCCTCCCTGGCGGCGTCCGCGGCATCGGCAGCGGGTTCGGACTCCCCGGCATTTTCGGTTTCCTCCTCGATCTCCTCGGGGGGAACCGTCTTCAGGTCCGCGAGCCTTTTTATGTGGTCCAGGGCTTCCTTCTGCAGCAGCGTGTGCCTGAACATGGAAAGCTGCTCCTGATTCCGCTCGTAATGCTGCCTGACGACGTCCTTGGGCTGCCGGACCTGGGCGGCCATGTTCTCGAAGGCCTCGTCCATGGTCTCTTCGGAGAGTTCCAAATCCTCCTGGTCGATGATGGTGTCCAGGATGATGTACCTTCTCACCTGCTTCACCGCGGTGTCCCGGTATCTCTCCCGCATCTCCTCCTTGGTGGTCCCCGCGTCCTCGAACGTCATGTTCCGGTAGGCCAGCGCCCTCTCGGATTCCTCCATCATGCTTTCGAGTTCGTGCTCCACCAACGTGTCCGGCACCTCGAAATCCACCTGGTCCAGCAGCTGACGGTATATCTGCTCCTCCACGACCTGGTCGGCCCGCTTGTCGTAGCCCTCCTGGAGGTGCTTGCGGATGACGTCCTTCAACTCGTCCAGGGTCTCGTACTCGCCCATGTCCTTGGCCAGCTCGTCATCCAGGGGAGGCAGCTCCTGCTCGCGGATCTCCTTCAGCGTAACGGAAAAACGCACGTTCTTGCCGGCAAGCTCCTTGTTGAAGTAGTCTTCCGGGAAGGTGACCTCGATGATCCGCGTCTCACCGGGTTTCATGCCGACCACCTGTTCGTCGAACTCCTTCAGTATCTTGCCGCTGCCGATCTCGAGGGTGAAATCCTCGGTCTGGCCCACGCCGGCCCTCTGGCTTTGCTCGTCAGCGCCCTCGTAGTCGATCAGTGCGAAATCGCCCTCCGCGACCGGACGATCCTCCTCGACGGGCTTGAGGTGGCCCATGTTTTTTCTGAGCATCTCGAGCTGGTTGTCGATCTCGTCCTGGGTGGCCTCGTACCTGGGCCTTTTGAGTTCCAGTCCGGCAAGATTCAGTTCGGGCAGTTCCGGGAACACCTCGACCTCGGCCTCGTAGGTGAAATCGCGGCCCTGTACCGGCTCTGGCGGGTCCACGTCCGGGGTGCCGACGACCCTTAGTTCGGTTTCCCGCAGGGCCTCGGGAAAGGAGTCATTGACCAGCTTGGAGGCCACGTCCTGGCTCACGTCCTTTTTGTACATACCTTCCAGGACGGAGCGGGGCGCCTTTCCCGGCCTGAACCCCTTGACGCGGACCTGGGTCTTCAAACCCTTGTATGCCCTGTCCAGGGCCTTGTCCACCTCACTCGCCGGTACCGTGACCTTCAGCGTCTTTTTGACCGGGCTCACATCTTCAACGTTAACTTCCATGGTTTCCTTCCTGAATTGGGAATTGTCACGGCGGACATTTTGCGCCGACGACCGGGTCAAGCCGCCATAGAACGGAGACGGCGGCGCAGTCAAGCCGAAATCGGCCTGGTGCGAGAGGGGAGACTTGAACTCCCATTCTGTTTCCAGAACTGGATCCTAAGTCCAGCGCGTATACCAGTTCCGCCACTCTCGCCCTTTGGAAGGGGCCGCCGCGCAGGTGGCGCAGTACCGGGAACGGGGCATGTGATCCCTTCCACCAGCCTGGTTCTGTGCGGGGCCCGCCTTGTGTATTGACTTGGCAAGCCGTCGGGAGTTAAGTTTCTGGCGGATTTGCACCTTTGCCGCACGCGGCCCTGCTCCGGCAAGGGTCGCGAAAATAATTGGAAAAATGTAATGGTTAACCCCTGGGGTGTCAAGAGCGTTTTGCTACGCCGCGATCCCCGTGTTTACGGGCGTTTCTCCCCGCCCGGATATCGGAGATGGACCATGAACTGGAACGGTTCCGGTTTTACACCGTCCCCCGCCGCGAGGACGGCGGCCCTGGCGCTGGTCGTGTTCGCCGTCCTTGCATGCCCCGCCGCGCCCTCCCGTTGTCAGGACGTTGCGCCGGAAAACAGGGACTGGAAGATGTACAGGCCGGAGCGGCCGCTGGCGCCCAAGGGCTGGGACCTCGACCCCACCGTCCGGGCCGGGTCCGCGCAGCCCGGGGAAAGCGCGGTGGAACCCTTTCGCGAGGGACCGGATTACCTGGACGAGGAGCCCTTTGCCTATGAACTCGCGCCCGCGACTTCCATGACCGCCAGGCGGTTGGTGGTGCTGGATCCGGGCCACGGCGGCATGGACAACGGCGCGGAGCTGGGCGAGGGCCTCCTGGAAAAGCAGGTTGTGCTGCACCTTGCCAGGAAAATAAGGGACCGCCTGGAAGAAAAGTACCGGGTGGCGATGACTAGGGAGGACGACCTGGCCATGGACCCGGAACGGCGTGCCGGTTACGCCAACCACCACGAAGCCGAACTGTTCGTAAGCCTTCACGCCGGAGCCGCCTGGACCCGGACGCCGGGGCATGTTGCCGTGTGGTACCACGACGGCGCCGTGGCCTTTTCGCCCTTCCTGGCCGAGGACGACCTGGCCAGCCAGCACACTCCATGGAGCCTGCTGCAGAAAAAACATTTTGAAAAAAGCCACGACTACGCCCGGCTGCTGGGCTCCCGCCTGTCCAGACGCCTGCCCGATTCCGAACCCCGCACCGGAGGACTGCCCCTGTTCCTCCTGGGTGGCGTGGACGCTCCGGCCGTGCTGGTCGAAATGGATACCAGGTTCCTTCGCGGGCCGTGGTCCGAGGTGGACAGGTCCATGGACTCCCTCGCGGACGCGGTCGCCGACGCCACCATTCAGTTTTTCGGCGACTGACCGGCCCCAACCCTGCCCCCGGGACTGAATCATGCACATACTCATGGCGCTGACCGTCATCCTGGCCGTTGTCGCGGGCGTGGCCTGGACCCGTCATTCCGTGCGCTCATTCGAGACAATGGTACAGGGCGACGTCACGGCCCTTGCCCACGTCGCTGAAACCCGGCCCCCGGCCACGCAGTCCGCCCGGAGCCTCCCGGAACCCGCGGCCCGTTACCTGTCGCGCGCATTGCCCTGCGGGCCGCATTCGCGCGGACTCGTCAGCATGGAGCAGGAAGGGTTCTTTCGACTGAAACCGGACCAGGGCTGGCTGCCCATGGTCGCCCATGCGTGGTGGACCGTACACCAACCCGGCCTCGTGTGGCACGGCAGGATCGAGCTGTCCAAAATCGCCTGGGCCACGGGCAGGGACAAACTGATCGCGGGTGAAGCCGGCATGATCATTCGAATGTGGTCCGCCTACACCGTCGCCCGGATGTCCGGGCCGGAGGTGGCGCAGTCGGACCTCATGCGCTGGCTGACCGAGGCGGTCTGGTTCCCGGCGGCCCTGGCCCCCGGCGGCTGCATCCGTTGGGAGGAACACGGTCCGGACTCCGCCGTGGCGGTCGTGGAATCGGGGACGCTTGCCGGCAGGGCGGTGTTTTTCTTCGACGAACACGGCAATCCGCTGCGGGCCGAATGCGAGAGGCTCCGCGAGGAGGGAGGCCGGCAGGTTCCGCGCCCCTTTACAGCCATGTACGGGCCCATGCGGGAGCGGGACGGAATTCTGGCCCCGAAAACCGGGGAGGCCATCTGGGATCTGCCCGAAGGCCGCTTCGCCTACGCAAGGATACGCGCTGGCCATACCACATACGGAGCTGGCAAACCCGCGCCCTGAGACCGATCATGGATTCAGGCCCGGATCACGGGAAATACCAGCCCGGATCGTCTTTCACCCCCGTCGCGGCCCGGGCGCCCTTTTCCAGCAGACCGCTGTTGGCCCCGCTCCGGGACAGGAACACCACGGCCGTCCTGTCCGAATACACGTACAGCCACTCCTCCGGCCCGTCTTCTATGAACCGGTCGGCCCATGGCCCCTGCCGGACCAGCATGGCGTCCGCCGGGTACTTTTCCGGCAGCCGGCGAAACGCCGCGTAGTTGCCGATGGCGTTGAAGTGGTCCTCGATCACCCGCTCCGGATACACGGTGCGAAACCGGCCGTCGATGGAGACGCGGCATTCCGGGTACAGCCACCATATGGCGTACTCTCCCCATTCAAAGGGCACGATGATCCTGCCCTCGATACCGTTGACCCGCAGGTAACGGACCGCGGTAACGGGATACTCCTCGGGATCCACGACAATCCGCCACTTCGCCATGTTGTAGCGGTCCATGGCCCCGGCCACCAGCACCCCGGACAGGGCGAGGGCCGCGGCCAGGACGATGACGGCCGAAGTCCGGGTCAGCTTCGCGGCCGGATAGCGGTAAGCCGCCTGCCGCATGGTGCGGCTGACGCCCCAGGCCAGATACGGGCCGACCACGAGCGCGAAAAACGGAACATGTCGCTGGTGCTTGATCGCCGCGTAGGCCGTGAGCAGGATGGCGCACACCTCCCATCCCCGGTTTTGCCTGCCGTTGGCCACGATCACCACGGCAGCCAGCGCCATGAGGATCTTGGCGTCCACGTAGGTGAATCCGGCCAGGGGAAGCGGGGCCCATTCGCTGATGGCCCTCTCCTTGCCAAGGGACTCGTACAGGAACGCCAGAAGTTCGTAACCATAGGGATTGACCAGGGTGGCCAGGCAGACGGCGGCAAAGGCCAGAAGGATGTTCACCGGGGCCTCCTTGCGCCACCTGAGGACCAGCCAGGAAAAGGTCTCCCAAACAGCCGCCGCCAGGAACAGGGCCACCCCCATCAGGAAGCCCCCGTGCATGTTGACCCACACCACGTGGATCACCACGGCCAGCCACAACAGGTTTATCCCGCGTTCCATGTACAGCAGGAGGATGTACAGACACGCCGCGAAAAACAGAAAGGAAAAGATCTGGGGCCGGACCATGAACCCCAGGGACATGGATATGACGCACATGGTCAGGACCGCGGCGGCCACCAGCGGATGCACCTGTCGAATCCGGGCCGCGGCGCACAGCAGGCCCGCCACCAGGAGCCCCACGACGAACTTCAGCACCAGGAGGCCGGTGTCGCCGAACCGGTTGTACAGTCCAGCGAACAACACCTCGGACAACCATTCGTGGTTGATCCATCCGTGCCCTTGGGCCGTGTAGGAGTATGGGTCCGTGGTGTGCAGTTCCCCCGCGGCAAGGGTGTCCTGTCCGAATTTCACGTGGCCCCACAGGTCCGGGTCCGCGGAAACGAACGAAAACTGGTTTGTGGCCGCGGCCAGAACCAGCACTATGCATGCGATCCACAAAATCCTGGAATGCCCCCAGGCCTGGTGTTCATGCCCCGTACCATGCCCATGCTCCGAATGCCGCATGTTTGCGTCCTGGCGCCCCTCTGTGTGCTCTGCCATGTTTATCCGGTCCGTATCATTGTTATTCCCGGGTCATGCCGGCCTTTCCGGCGTTTCCGGCCATGCCCGCGGCGCGTCCGGCCAGCGCCTGGTTCATGGCCTCGAATCCCTGCCTCGTGGTTCTCCTGAGCAGCGGAAACATGGCCCGCGCCAGCAGGCCCGAAAAGACCTCCCGATGCACCAGCCTGGTCCTGTTGCCGCCCGCCTCCGGGTACAACTCGAAAATGTGCTCGCCGTCCACCACCCCGGGCCGCAAAAAATGGCCCATCCAGGAAAAGGCCCTTCCGGGCTCGCAGCGCACCACCACGGGCGCGAAGCGCATGGGCCTGCCCCATTCGGGATTGGCGCGCACATGGATCACCCTGCCCAGCGCTATCTCCCCGCTGGCCGGATACACGAAGGGGTTCCACGCCTCGTAAGCACCTAGGTCGACCAGGATGTCCCACACGACCGCGGGCGCCGCGTCCACGAGGATTTCGGTATGCACTTCCGGCATGGAGCCCTCCGGGCCAAGGGGTTGCGTCACAAGGATGCGAATATCAGGTCCGGTCGAATTTCGGACAATTCCAGGGCAGAATCCGGCGTTCCGGCGCCCAGCATCAACGCCGACATCCAGCCGAACCGGTTTGCGCCCAGGATGTCCGCGTCCAGCATGTCCCCGACCATGAGGACCCGGTCCTTGTCCGCCCGCCGGCCCAGTTCGTCGTCGATCCGCGCCTGGCACATCTCGAAAACGGGATGGTGCGGCTTTCCCATGTAGTGAATGTCCACGGACGCGCCACGCGCGGCGGCCACCCGGGCCACGAACCGTGCAACCCCACCGGCGGCTACGTGGATGCCGTCTTGCCCGGTGGGATAATACTCGTCCGGGTTCGGGGAAAGCAGCAGCATCCCCGGACGACTGACCAAAGCGTTGATGCATGCGTTGATCACGGATTCCCAGTCGTAACCGCCCTCGCCTACCAGGATACCGGTGCATACGGGGAGTTTTCCCGGGTCGCGGGTAATGCGGAGCCCGGCGCCTTCGCCATAGCACGGTGTGCCGAGCCTTCCCATGGCGAAGAACAGGGTCTTTGCGAGCCCGTTTTTCTCCACGAAACCGGCCACTCCGTGGCCCGCGGACACGATTTCCCCAGGTTGAACCGACACGCCCGCGATCCTGAGCCTCTTGGCCTTTTCCTCCGGCGAGTTGTTCGCGTCGTTGGTGAGAAGGAAGAACGGCAGTGTTTCCGCCCGAAGCCATGCCAGCAGTTCCCTGGCACCGGCGCGGGGAGTTTTCCCCATGGCCAGCACGCCGTCGATGTCCAGCACCACGGCGTCCAGGTGTTCGCGGTTTGCCGCGAGCCAGGCGGCAAGTCCTTCCTGGTTCAACCAGATGTTGCCGGGGTTTCTCAATACTGGCCTTTCACGAGAAAAAGGGCTCCGGGGCGCGTCGTGTGCCGAACACGAAGTCGCGCCGGTCCAGGTCCTCCGGGCAGCCCCGGGCGGACACCGGGCCAGGGTTGTCGGCCCCATGTTCCATGGCTCTCCCCTGTCCCTCGGACCGCTGTTTTGAGCGGTTCACCCCTGTTTAAACGATTTTCCGGCGTTCGTAAAGAATCCATGCCGCGGCCCTGAAGGCCATGGCCCTTGACCCCCGGCGCAAGGGGTTGTATATATTCGGGAACATGTCAAATCCTCGCCCTGTCGGGCAAAACCGTGTCTCATCCGAAGCGGGCCCTGTCCATGCGCAACATACTGGTGGTCACCACAGACAGTGAAGTCCTGCACGCCATGGCCGAATGCTTCGTGCCCGAAAGCTGGGTGGAGCAGGCCTCCGAAAGGGAGGAGGCGCGGGGTCTGCTCAAGCGGCTGTCCTACGACCTCGTGTTCATCGACCTGGACATCCTGTGGGACCCGAACCGGACGGGATCCGCCACCGAGGCCCTCCAGGCCTTCTGGCAGGTGAACCCGGGCGTCGAAATCCACGTAATGTGCCCCGCCTCCAGGGTGCGCGACGCCGTGGCCTGCGTGAAGGCGGGCGCGGCCGGCTACTTCACCCGCCCGCTGTCCCCGGAACAGCTTGCGGAGGCCACCGGCGGCGACGGCGGCGGTAACCCGCCCAGGGGACCGGCCGTCGCCGGGGCCGCTCCGGACGCGCTGTCCTTCGTGCAGACCAACAGTCCCCGCATGCGCGCGGCCGTGGATGACCTCCGACAGGTGGCGCCCACGGACAGCACCGTACTGCTCACGGGAGAAACCGGCACCGGCAAGGGCCTCATGTCCCGCCTGCTGCACAAGCACAGCAACCGCGGGGGCGCCCCCTTTGTCTCCGTCCATTGCGGGGCCATTCCGGAAACCCTGCTGGAAAGCGAGTTGTTCGGCCACGAAAAGGGGGCCTTCACGGGCGCCGTAAAACGCAGGCTGGGCAGGTTTGAACTTGCCGGCGAAGGCACCCTGGTCCTGGATGAGATAGGCACCATCCCCCAGGCGGCCCAGGTCAAGCTGCTGCAGGTGCTGCAGGAAGGCGTGTTCCACAGGGTCGGAGGCGAGCAGCCAATACGGTCCAGGGCGCGGGTGGTGGCGGCGACGAACATGGACCTCTTGCAAATGTGCGAGGACGGCGTATTTCGGAGAGACCTTTACTACCGGCTGAACGTGTTTCCCGTGGAGATGCCGCCTTTGCGGGAACGTCTGGAGGACCTGCCCATACTGGCCGACAACTTCCTCGGCATACTCAACGCCAGATCGGAAAAACGCGTCAACGGCGTTAGCGACGAGGCCATGGCCATCCTGGCCAACTATCCGTGGCCCGGCAACATCCGGGAACTGGAAAACGTGCTTGAACGCGCCTACATCCTGGAAAAAGGCGACATGCTCACCCCGGCCAGCCTGCCCAGGGACCTTCGCTCCCGAAACAACGGGCCCTGCACTCCCACGCCGGACCTGTCCCTGCCCCTGAGCGAGGCGAGGAGAAAGGCGCTGGACGAGGTCGAAGTCCGCTATCTGCGCGCCCTGCTGGCCAGACACCGGGGACGGATCAACGAAACCGCCGAAAACGCGGGCATCAGCACCCGTTACCTGCACAAACTCATGGCCAGACACGGGCTGGACAAGGACGAGTTCAAGTAGGGAACGCGGAGAACAGGGCATCCCTTCCGGGATGACGGAATTGTCCGGCATTGCCCGGACCGGCCGGTCAGGCCACCACCCAGACGCTGATGTTCGCCGCCTCCCGGATCAGGTGATTCGTCACGCTGCCGAAGATGTACTCCTCCTTCTTGCTCATGCCCCGCCGGCCGAGCACCATGGTGTCGTATCCGCCCTCCTTCTTTTCCTTGAGCAGGGCGTCCGCTACGGTTGCCGGCGGCTTGCAGGCGACCATTTTCCGGGAGACCTGGTCTTCCGGCACCCCCATGGACTCCAGCCGTTGTGCCGCCTCGTCCACCATTTTTTCGCCGGCCTTCCTCTTTTTGCCTACATACACGTCCCGCTCGTCTTTGTCCGGCAGAACGTCCCTGCCGGGCTCCTTGACAACGTGGACCAGAACCACGCGGGCCGCGGGATTGCAGGCCGCCCAGCGGGCAAGGTAATCCATGGCGCGGCGGCTGTTTTCCGACCCGTCCACCGCGGCGAGTATTGTGTGAGGCTGCGGGCATTCCATTGGTTTTCCTCCGCCAGGGGGGGTCATTCCGGTTCCCGGATTCCCAGGTCTTCCCGGCATTGTTCCATGTCGTCGATCATTTCCCGGATGTCCCTGTACAGCACTTCCACCTTGTGGGAAAAGCGCATCAGCACCCGGTTAAGGCTTTCGGGCACATAGGGGTAAAGTTTGCGCAAATTCATGACCCGGTGAGCGAAAAACAGGGAGAAGTCCTCGGGTTCCAGGCAGACGGTTCCCGTGGCTCCGGGAGGGAGGCAGGCGGCCAGGCTCTTCAATTCGTAGAAGCCCTTGCCCGCGGTGAACAGCAGGATGTTTCCCAGGCCGTACAGGTCCACGCCAAAGGGGTTTTCCGTCCACTCGTACGTGTAGTCGAAATCGATCCAGCGCCAGTCGCCGGTGTCCCGGTCCAGCCAGAGGTGGTCATTCCGGATGTCGCCGTGGATTTCCCCGGCCTCGTGCAGCCTGGCGATTGCCCGCACCGACGTGAGAACCACGCCGAACAGGTAGGGGAATTTTTCGTGGAAGTAGGTCTCGTGATCTTCCTCGATGCGCTGGACATACTTGTACACCGACACGCCATTGATGCGGTCGAGCACCCGCACGATGTTGCCGGCGTCGTCCTCTGCCACGGTTCCCTGCATGAAATGAGGGTCCCCGTGCGTTTTCTCCAGAATGCGGGCCTCCTTGCGGGCGCTGCGGAAGCACTCCACCGGCACGTCGCCAAGGCGCATGGTGAATGTTTCAAAAAAGGTGAGCTTGAGGATCCTGCGTTGCCCGTCGGCGAGGTTCCAGGCCCGTTTTACCCAGAACTTGGGTTGTTCGTCCACCCCGAACCGACCCTCGTTCTCCTCGCCGAAGACGTAGTAGTATTGCCCGCCGACGCTGATTACGTCGCCGGCGGTTATTTCCATGAACTGGGAGGTGTCCGTGAACACCCTGATTCGTCCGGGATGCGGGCGGCGGGTCACTTCCTCGATCCGCTCCCTGATTTCCTGTTCCTCCAATCCGGACTCGTTTCCGGGCCGTTCGGGCGGCCCATTTCCCGGGGGGCGTGAATATCGACGCCGGGGGTGGCGATCGTGGACGACCTTGCCCTCATTTCACCGCGTTCCACGGTCTTCGTCAACCCGAAACTGTCCCGTGTAAACGAAAACGGGGGACCGGACCATTCGGCCCCGATCCCCCGCCGGCGTATGATGCCCCCCTCGGGCCCATCATGTGTCGTGTTTCAAGATGCCCCGCCGGGCCATTTTACCGGCCCTCATTGCCCTGCCCTACCGCGGAAAAGCGCTCTGGAACTTCGAGCTGAAGAACTCGGGCGTGTGGCCCCAGGGCGCGTTCTCGCCGAAGTTGCGCAAAAGCGAAAACTCACCGCCGCCCTGGCCGTCGAACGTGGCCACGACTTCCCCCGTGGACGAGCGCGTGATGGTGCCCGTGACCCAGGGCATCTGCGCGAA
The DNA here is from genome assembly GCA_046542385.1 of Desulfatibacillaceae bacterium. Taxonomy (GTDB): domain Bacteria; phylum Desulfobacterota; class Desulfobacteria; order Desulfobacterales; family Desulfatibacillaceae; genus JBKHBM01. Next base: position 24,546 of record JBKHBM010000053.1, read on the forward strand.
GATGCAGTAGGTGCTGACCACCGGCGTCACGTCGGAAAGCATGGGCGCGTAGTCGTCGTTGATGGTGACCGTGGCCTCCACCGTGTACTGGTCGTTTTTGCCCACCACCCGCAGGTTTTTGGGCACATACTGACGCGCCGTCGTATCGTAGGTCCAGTCGTCGTGGTACCAGCCGAGCTCGCCCGCGTCCACGGCGAACTGCTGGGTCACGGGGTTGCCGTTGTCCATGAAGTCCACGTCCACGAAGTCCAGGTCGCCCGTGTTGAAATGGTAGGTCTGGAAGGCCCACTGCACCCTGGTGTCCGGATCGGACATGAACGCGAAATCCCAGCCGCCGGCAACGAACGCCCAGCGTCCGAACGAGTTCTCGCGGTATCCATGGCCGTCGATCTCCACCACCTCGCCGGTGGCGTCCTTCACCACCTGGCCCGTGACCTTCGTGGTGGGCCAGATCATGTTCACGGTCCAGTGCTCGTCGCACAGGATTCCCTCCGTGTCGTTGCCGATCTCCCATGTGTCCGGCTTGAGCGCGGCGTACTCCGGCCACATGGCGGACACCGTGAGATTCCAGGAATACGGCCCGCAGTCGCCTTCCAGGATGATCCTGTCCGGCTGGCCGTTGGCCGCACGCACCGGCGTCATCTTCGTCCACCGGCCCTGGTCGTCGGACGCGTACAGGGTCCGCTCGTTCTTGCCGATCTGGTGGCCCAGGCCGAACGGGATGTAGATCGCGAAGGCCGGCTCGCCGGCGAACTTGCCGTAGAAGGCGGTGTTCACCCCCGAGGGCATCAGGTTCGGCGTGAAAAAATACCTGTATCCGCCGATGTGTCCCTTGGGATCGGCCACCACGTTGCCGACAACACCCGTGAAGTCGCCGTCGTCGTCGTGCAGGGAATAGTAATCCCATTCCAGGGACAGGCCGTCCAGGTAGTGGAAGGCCCGGTAATCGTCCTGCAGAATGTTCCAGCCACCCAGGCCGTCGGACATGAGGTCGTGGTTGTCGATGGCGTGCTGTTCCGGCCAGGTCGGCGGGGGCGCGCTGCCCATCGCGGCGGCCGACGCGGCGCAGAAAAACAGCATGGCGACGGCGGTGGCAAGGATGGTGAGATGGCGATGCATGGTGAGCCTCCTTGGTGTCGGGTTGCGGGTTTTGCTTTTCGACCGATCGGTCGAACAATCGCTCGACCCTGCGGTCGAATTTTTGGCCGAATCAGCCCTTATTCCTTTATATAAGACAAACTGGTAAGAGCAGTTTCCAAGAAATATGTATGATCAAATAGTGTATAGTTAGAGTTTAATAAAGGAGAATCGCGGCCCGCGCAATCGGGAATCCGAACCATTTTTCACCTCAACCCACCAATCCACAACTCATACCAACGAACCATCGGAACCCCTCTTGCCTCATGCCATCCACCAGTGCTATGAGTGATTCTTCCCCCTGACAATCCCCCGGAAACGGAGCTTCGCATGCATCGCGCAATCGTCGTGACCGCGCACCTCTTTTTCGTGCTCATCCTGACCACGCCCGCCGGCCTTCTCGCGCAGGATGAACATACGGTCGAAAAACAAACTGTCCGGAACGAGGGCGAGGTGTCCTACATCAACACCTCCGGCAACACGGAAGTGCAGACCCTGTCCGTGAAAAACCGCCTCGAAGCCGACCTCTCGGCAAGAGACATGCTGACCTGGAAAACCTCGGCCCTGTATGCGGAAAGCGACGGCGAGAAAACGGCGGAACAGTATGCCACGTCGTTGAGATGGGACCATTCGTACAGCGACCGCACCTTTTCGTACCTTCATGCCGGATGGAACAAGGACGAGTTCAAGGGGATCGACAACCGGTATTATGGAGGCATCGGCGCCGGGTACAAGATCCTGGTCGGACCGTCCCATTTCTGGATGGGCGAGGCCGGCGTCGACTGGGCGTTCGAGGACTACACCAGGGGCGGGGAGGACAACTTTCCCCGGGGCAGGATGTTTACGGAATACGAGCACAAGTTCACGGAGGACACGTCGTTCGTGCAGTCCGTCGAGGGATTGATGAGCCTGGTGGACGCTGAGGATTACCGGGTCATCTCGGAAACGTCGGTGGTGACCGCGCTGACCGAGATCCTTTCCCTGAAGACGAGCTATGAGGTAGCCTACGACAATCTGCCCGAGCCGGAAACCCTGGACGAGACGGACACCGTGTTCCGCGTGGCGCTGGTGATCAATATCTGATCCGGAAAACACGTTTTGCGATGCACGACAGGATTGCCATGTGAGCCCGGATGGTGGTACATAGTACGTTGCTTGTGAAAAGGTTCACGCCGGTGTACGCGGCGGTTTTGCGCATGTACCCCCAAGCCGGCTTTCTTTCGAGCGTTCGACAGGATTGACACCCCATGGCCCTGCATGACCTTTCCGACTTTTTCAGCCTGTCCCGATCCATCTACTATAACCTGAGCGCCGCGGGCGCGGGCCGTGAATACATCCTCATGTACATCACCAACAAGCGGCCCATGCCGCCGGTGGAGAAGGACATCGTCCGGCGCACCATAGACACCGTGATCCAGGAGTACGGAGACGCCAGCCGCAGGCTGGGCCCACCGGCCGTGCAGCACCCCCTGCGCGCCACGGCCCTGTTGTCCAGGTCGAGTCCCAGGCCCGATCTTCTGGACATCCTCACCGAGATGCTCCACGACCTGTTCGAGGACATTTACCCCTTTCATTTCGCCGCCAACTGGAAGGAGATCATCTACGAGGAGTTCGTGAGCTTCTTCGAGTTCGAGCGCGACTTCGGCAGGGTCCTGTTCGAACGGCTGGACAGGCTGCGCGCCCACGAGGACGAGACCTACTACGAGTACGTGGGCCGGCTCATCGATACGTCGGACGAGAGCCGGGAACTGGTACGCATCAAGATGGCGGACCGGCTGGACAACACCCTGGACATGCGGCTGGACCTGCAGGACACCCTGGAGGAGGAGGACTTCTACAAGCGCATCTTCGAGGTGGTCTTTCTGGACCTGCCCATTTCCGCGGGCATGGACCACCCGCCGCCCAGCCCGCTCAACGGCGCGTGGCGGCTGTACTCCCTGTTCAAGAACTCGGTGCTGCTGTCCCTGGTCCGGCAGCGGAACGCCATCGGCGGGGACGACGCGTCCAGGAACCTCTTCCAGGCCGTGGCCGAAGCCAGCCTCAAGGAGGCGCAACGGATCTTTTTGCACATCATGCTCTACCATCGCGACACCGTGGACAATCCCCGGGGCCTGGTCATGGACGCCATGGAGTACGCGGCCTCCGGCAGGACCAGCATCATCACCAGACCGGACGGACCTCACAGGCTGGACGGTCTGTTCACCTCCTACTTCGACCATCGTCCACTGATAACCCCCGAACAGGCCGAGAACATGGAACCGGCCGAGGCCCGCCGCGCCCGCGAGGACATGAAGGTGCGACGAAAAAGGCGGCTGGCCCAGCTGTACGAGGACAAACCCCTGATGATACAGGCGGCCCTGGCCTTCGTTTCCATATTCCACGCGTTCTTGAGCGACCGGGAATACTACGTGCAGGGCATACGGGCCAGAGGGCTGGCCCCCAGCGACGACGTATAGCAGCCTGTTGAAAAACGCGATCTGCGGCGTTGCACTTCATTTCTCGTCAGTGCAGCGTACCATAAGTACGCCTTATTCCTCGAAATTCGCGCGCCTTGCATCTCATCGTTTTTGAACAGGCTGCAAATCTCGAGTTTTTCAACGGGCTGTTAGCCGGGCCGGCTTGATTGCGCGTGACGCTCTATTGTGGCCGCATGCACACGGGAGAGTTCCACGCTTCGCGCCTGTCCGACAGGGAACCGCGAGGAGCTGGCGAGGCATGTGAATAGACATAACCATTTGTCATCATACAAAAAGTTTTTGCGGAGCTTTTTTCAAAAAGCGACCCGCCGGAGGCATCCGCGCACAGCGCGAAACATTTTTGCCTTGGCTTTTTGTTTTGCCTGTCATTCGAATCCGGACCGTGACACAAGGAGGAAAGATGGCTGACGCGAAAATGAGCAAGGTGGGGGATTCCGATACGAGAATGCACGGCGAGCGCAGGGTGGTGGCGTGCGGGTACGCCCCGGTGGAGCAGGAAGTGCTGTGCGAAATGGTGGAGCACGCCGGCTTCGCCGATCTGCCCGTGGTCTTCTGCATTCCCGCCGACGGCGAGGTGCCCCTGGCCGACATCTTCGCCAGGGAGGACAGGTACGGCATGGGCGAGGAGAGCAGGATGCCGCGCGCCGTCATCCTGGGCGGAATTTCCGAGAACGAACTGCGCACGTTCATGGGCGCATGGAGGGAACTGGGTCTGCCTTCGCAGCTGTGGGCCGTGTTGACCCCGCATTCCGAAACCTGGACCCTGCGCCGGCTCGTCACGGAATTGCAGCGCGAGCACAAGGAATTGCAAAAGCAAAGGAAGCCCCGTTAGCGGGGCGGAAAGTGAAGCGCGGCCGGTGAATCCGCGAATTTCCGGAAAAGGCGCCGATGTCGGCCCGGGGACAAAAGGACCAGTCGGCGAAATCCGCCACCTGAATGGGGGGCTCCATGGCTGAAAGCATCGCCTTCATCGTGGTCGCCGGCCTTGTCGCCGACTGGCTGTTCCGCAAGTTCCGCATACCCGGCCTTGTGGGTATGCTCATCGTCGGCGTGATCGTCGGGCCGCACGTACTCTCCATGGTGCGGCCGGAAATGATGGCGGTGTCCGAGGATTTCCGCCGGATCGCGCTGATCGTCATCCTGCTGCGCGCCGGATTCGAGTTGCGACGGGACACGCTGAACCGCGTGGGCAGGGCGGCGGTGCTCATGAGCATCGTGCCGGCCTTGTTCGAGATCGGCGGGGTCATGCTGGTGGCCCCGAAGTGGCTGGGCATGGGGCTTCTGGAATCCGCCATCCTGGGCGCCATCCTGGCTGCCGTGTCCCCGGCCGTCGTCGTACCGTTGATGATAGACTTCATGGATCGGGGCAGGGGAGCGAGGAAGGGCATTCCCACCCTGATTCTGGCCGCGTCGTCGCTGGACGACGTGTTCGTGATCGTGCTGTTCACCATATTCCTGGGCATGGCGGGCGGCGGCGAGATAAACATCTGGACCAGGCTTCTGGACATCCCCATATCCTGTGCATTGGGAATCGCCGCCGGACTCGTGGCTGGCTACATTCTGCACAGGCTGTTCATGCGCTACGACTTCCGTCCTCCCAAGCGGACGCTGGCCGTGCTCGGCGTGGCCATCATCCTCACATGGGTCGAGGACGTGGTCTCGCCGTGGGTCCCGATGGCGGGGCTTCTCGGAGTCATGGCCATCGGCTTCGTGATTCTGGAAAAATCGGAGCCCATAGCCCACGTGATTTCAGCTCGGCTGAAGAACCTGTGGGTGTTTGCCGAGTTGCTGCTTTTCGTTCTCATCGGCGCGCAGGTGAACATCTCCGTGGCCTGGGACGCTGGCGCGGCCGCGCTGGCCGTGATCGGCGTGGGCCTGGCTTTCCGCTCCGTAGGCACATGGGTCAGCCTCGTGGGTACCGGGTACACGGGACCTGAAAAGCTCTTCTGTGTGGTTGCCTACCTGCCCAAGGCCACGGTCCAGGCCGCCATCGGCGCCATTCCCCTGGCCGCCGGCGTGGCCGGGGGCGAAGTGATCCTGGCTGTGGCCGTCCTGTCCATTCTGGTAACCGCGCCGCTGGGCGCCGTGGGGATCATGTTCCTGGGGGAACGGGTTCTGGACCAGGGGAAACACTCCACCTACCGGTTCAAGGACCTGCGGGAGCGGCTGGGCCTCCCCCACGTGGGAGAGCGGGTGCGGGAAAAGGAAGCGGACCGGGTCTGGAAGGTCATCGAGCAACGGGAGGACTGGATGCCGACAAAGGGAGACGGGGAAGACGCGGAGCCCGCCATCTACCTCCGCCTCTGGCGGGAGGACACCCGAACCGGGCCCGGCACCGGCAAAACGCGCACCCTGTTGTTTTCCCCCGAAGAGCCGGCTTTCACCGACCGTTTCGAGGTGCTGTACGACTGGTGAGCGGGCTACGCTCCGGCCAACTCCGGACCCGACCATCCGCCAAACAGGGTTGGAATCGATATTTGTCCATGACTTGATCGGATCAAACGGGACAGGCGGCTGTGAAAGGAATCACGCGGTGTTCCCGAAGAAATGTCGGGTAACTGTGCATCCGGGAGCAGGGAAATCGTCGGATCCCGGGAAACGAAGGGCGGTAGAAGGGAGCCCGGCCTTTCGGCGGCTCGGGTGCGCGGCCGCCGAAAAACCGGGTAACCGGGAATGGTCAACCTTTGCGGTCGTCTAGGACGTCCTTCATGCCCAGAAACTCCTCACGGGTGATTTCCCCCCTGGCGAAGCGCTCCTCCAGGATACGGAGGGAATCATTCCTGTCCCTGGCCGTGTCCGCGCTCCCTGTCCGGGACTCTCCGTAGCCCTTTCTTTCCAGGGCCTTCCAGATGAGCACCGCCACGATGACGATTATGGCAATCCAGAAAATGAACATGAAGATCCCTCCGCCGAAATAACCGCCCCCCATTCCATGATGAGGTCCCCACATGGCAACCTCCTTTCCCGAAAGTGGCGGGGCGCATGGTGCCGCCCCGCCGTCTCTATGGTTTCCGGAGCCGTCACGCCCGGCCCGGTTGGGTTGGGTCGGGACCCGGCACCTTGGCGCCGGGTCCGGGGAAAAGCCTTACCGGGAGCCGCCGCCCCAACCGCGGTGCATCATGCCACCACCGCCGCGGGGGCCTCCGCGCTGCATCATGCCGGGTCCAGGACCGGAGCCGCCGCGGGAACCGCCGCCCCAGCCCGGGCAGTAACCGTACCCCCTGCCGCGCGGACCGATGTTCGGTAGCTCGTACTTGTCCGCCACGCCTTCCAGCTTCTCCTCGAGATCATAGATCTCGCCGGAGAGCTCGCGGGCCCTTGTCGGGTCCGGGTCCGTGCTGTGCATGAGCGCCATGTACTCGCTACGGGCGGAATACAGGTTCTTCCTCAACTCCTTGGTCTCGTTCAGGAACTTGCTGTACTGTTCGGACTGCTCCTTGGTCCACTGGTCGCCCTGATACCCAGGTCCACGCTGCATGCCCCAGCCGTCGTACGACCAGGCCGCCGAAGCCACGAGTCCCAGGCTTATGAGCCCTATTAACAAAATCGTTGCCTTTCTCATCGTTACTACCTCCTTTGGATTCATTGCGCCGCGTCCATTCGCGGCATGTTTTGTGCCCTGATACGGGTCGTACTTGCCGTCCCGTATGCGCATCTTCGTTGCCCTCATGTAATGGCAATGGCCGTGCCAAAAACCGGGAGTTTTTTATATCCCTTTGAAAATAAAGAGAAAATACCATAACAGCCCGTTGAAACACTCGGAATTGGCAGCCTATTCAAATACCATGGATGGTCCCAATCGGTTAAGATGGAAGCGCACCACAACCCCTAAACCGAAAGGAGACCACCATGGCGAAGAAGATGTTAGCAAAACTGGACGCGTTTGTGAAAGATTTCAGGTATCTTCCTTTTTAAGTCGG
>JBKHBM010000054.1:0-30703 GCA_046542385.1 Desulfatibacillaceae bacterium
CCCTGTCCTTCATCGCTTTGTTGCGCGCGGACATGCGGGTTTCCTTTTTCCACCAGCTGGTGCGGCAGTGCTCTTTGTTCAGCGTGATCCCGTCGGCGCTGGAGCTCATGGAGGACCGGGAGGCCGCCGCCACTCTTGCCCGTTTCTTCCAAGAGGTCCTGGAGGGGGAATGAGCCACGCCATGGCAGCAGAAGCCTGGGACGCCGCGTTGCGCGGATTGTGGCGCCAGAGCCGGTTCACCTCCTATTTCTACCAGTTCGCGGACCTGGTCCCCGAGCCCGCCGTGCCCACGATGGGCCTGTTCGTTTCCGGCAACCGTTTCCGCCTCCTGTACAACCCTGAGTTCGTCGAGGCCCTGGACACGGACCACCTCATCGGCCTGCTGGTCCACGAGATGCTGCACGTTGTGCTGGACCACGGGCACCGCTCCCTGCCCGGCCAGGACGCCGCCCTGCGCAACCTGGCCCAGGACATGGTGATCAACACCTATCTGCTGGCCCACGCCAGGACCTTCTTCTCCCGCAAGGGTTTCCAGGACAATCCGCACCTCGTATTGCCTCCGGGGCTCCCCGTGATCCCAGAGTCATTCGGCAGGACGGCGGGGCGCGGCAACATCCTGGACGTACCGTGGGAAAAGCTCTATGCGTGGCTGGCGGAGAGGGTGCGGAAGGCGGAGGAAACCGGCGAGGAGCCGGAATTCGTGGACGAGGCAGGTGCCGACGCCCTGCCCTGGCAGGGAACCGGAAACCAGGATGCCTCGCCTGCCGAGGGCCTGGTCTTCACCAACCGCCAGGGCAAAACCCTGCCCACTGGGGTGCATCTGTTCAGTGATTCCTCGGCCAACGACCAGGCCGACGCCGGAAGGAAACGGGTGCTTCGCTTCATCCGGGATACCGGGCAGGTGCAGGGCGAACGCATCGCCACGGACCTTGCCGCGCTCATCCGCGAACCCGCCGCCGCGCGCGTCTCCTGGAAATCCAGGATACGGGGCATCGTGGACCGGCACAGCATGTCCATCCGCTGGGACGTGTCCTGGTCCCGGCTCAACCGCCGGTATTTCGATGCCGGCATTTACGCCCCCGGCCGGGCCTACCGCCAGCACCCGATCGTGACCGTGGCCGTGGACGTTTCCGGCTCCATGGCGGCCATGCCCGCGCGCCTGGAAACCGCCTTCGGCGTGGTGGAGGAACTGATCGGACAATACCGGGTGAACCTTCTGTGCATGGACCAGGACCTGTTCGTGCCCTCACGGAAAGGCGACGACGCGCGGCCGGCCGACCAGGCCCGACCCTTCTTCTACCAAAAAGGGGACTGGCGGCGAATCAAAAGCGGCTCCCGAGGGGCCACCTTCTTCGCCCCGCTGTTCAACCGCTACATGCAGGGCCGACGCGAGGCCCTTGTCGTGATGACGGACGGATACGTGTACGACCTCGAGTACCTGTCGCCTCACACCCCAACCATATGGGTGGTGCCGGAAGAGAGGGTGCGGGACTTTCGCCCCCCCTTCGGTATCGCGGTGCCCATGGAGGAGAAGCAATGAGCGAAGGCAACGAACAGGCCCGCGAGGTTTACGAGGTCGGCAAAAGCCCTGATTACGACCATGCCGCCGGCCTGTCCCGGCTTATCGAACTGCGGGACCCCGAATCCGTGTTCCGCGCGGGCCGGTTGTGGCCCACGTTCGATTACGAGCGCGGTTTCGAGGCGCTGCGGGACATGAAAAGCGCCAAGTACATCTACCACGCGGGGCTGGAATGGCGACGGTTCGACGCGGACGCCGGCCTGGACGCGCTGCTTGCCGTCGGCGATCCCGCGTACCTGTTCTACGCCGGCGCCCACTGGAAACGGTTTGACCACGTGCGCGGCATGGAGGGACTGCTAGCCTCCCGCAACTGCGAGTACCTGTATCGCGCCGGAACCATGTGGCGGCAGTTCGACCACGAGGCCGCATGGCGCATTCTGGAGGCCCGGGTGGTGGCCGGGGAGCACTGGCGCGGAATGGCCTTCGAGCACCCCCGGTGGCGCCAGAGCCTGGCCCGGATATGGAGGGTGATGACCGGAGTGGGGTGACGGACCGTTACGGTGCGGCATCCTCCACCACCTGCCCGCGAGACACAAAGGAGATTCCCTGCTGGTTGCGGGTGCCCGCGGCCACGCTTTCCATCAGTGGCGCGCACACCGGCTCGTCCGACACCCAGCGGACCAGGAAGCTGGCCCCGGAACCCCCTGCCCTGTCCGACTCGGCAATCACGAATCGCGTGGCGGCCAGCGGCCCCAGGACGGTCGGCTTGCATAGCAGCCCGTTGAAAAACGCGATCTGCGGCGTTGCGCTTCATTTCTCGTCAGTGCGACGTACCATAAGTACGCCTTATTCCTCGAAATTCGTGCGCCTTGCATCTCATCGTTTTTGACCGGGCTGTAAATCCCTGGTTGTTCAACGGGCTGATGAGCGGTTTCGCAATGCCTTTTGCCGGGAAGCGTGTCAATCGGGGGGGCGTTGGGTTGACAGCCTGTTGAAAAAGACACCTCGAGGACGGGAAGGGAACCAAAAGCGGACCATGCCAGGTCGTTGCAAAACGCGATCCGCGCAGTACGCGGCGCGTTTCTCGTCGTGTGGCGTACCGGTTGTACGCCAACCTCCTCGAAATTCGCGCGCCTTGCATCTCATGGTTTTTGAACAGGCTGTAAATCCCGAGTTTTTCAAAGAGCTGTCAAAAAAACTCCACGTTGGTGTCCTGGGACATCTGCCGGTTGATTTTGGACAGGGCCTTTCTCTGTTGTTCGAAAAAGCGGGCCGTGTTGGGCCTCGAGATGCGTTTTACATAGGCATGGCCCGTGTCCGTGTGGAACAGCACGTGGCGTGCGTTGTCGCCGTTGAGGTCGCTGGCCAGGACCGGGATGTTTTCCTTTTCCAGGTATTCCAGGAGGAACCTGGCGTTTTTCGTACCCGGGCAGCCGTTTGTCGCCAGCACCTCCAGCATGCGGGCGCCGCCGAACACCTTGGCGGTGAGGTGGGCGCGTCTTCCGCCCAGGGAGACGATGCGGTTTATGAGCAGCTCCATGATGTTGACGGCATAGTAGCTGGCCCTGTTGTGGTGGGCGAAGTCGGCCCTGCCCGGGACGAGCACGTGGTTCATGCCGCCGATGCGCATGCGGGTTTCGTGCAGGCAGACGGCGATGCAGGAGCCGACCTGGGTTTCGATGACGCGGGGCTGGGCGCTGGCGTGGAATTCGCCGATGCTTATGGTGACCAGGTGTTTTCCCTGGGTGACTTCCCTGGTTGAGAGCCTTCGAAGAGCGGTTTTTTCGTTCACTGACATAGCTTGATCACCTCCTGGGCGATCCTGTCCAGGGGCAGCACCCTCGATGCCGCGCCAAGTTTTATCGCCTCGCCGGGCATTCCGAAGACGATGCAGGTTGCCTCGTCCTGGGCCACCGTGTCGGCGCCGGCCTGTTTCATCTCCAGAAGACCCCGTGCCCCGTCGTCCCCCATCCCGGTGAGGAGCACTCCCACCGAGTTCTTGCCGGCGTAGCGGGCCGTGGAGCGGAACAGCACGTCCACGGACGGGCGGTGCCGGCAGACCAGGGGTCCGTCCTTGACCTCCACCCGGTACTGGGCGCCGCTGCGTTTGAGCAGGATGTGCCTGTTTCCCGGGGCGATGAGGGCCCGTCCCCTCAGCACGGAGTCGAAGTTTTCGGCCTCTTTCACGTTGATGCGGCAGTCGGTGTCCAGCCTGCGTGCGAACTGTCGGGTGAAGTGTTCGGGCATGTGCTGGACGATTATGATGCCCGGTGCGTCCATGGGCATGGCTTCAAGGAAGGCCCGAAGGGCCTCGGTCCCGCCGGTGGAGGCCCCCACCACGACCACCTTCTCCGTGGTCCTCAGGGGCATTGGCCGCCACGTCCCGGCCATCACGGCGTCGGCCGTGTACTTTGGTTCGGGTCGTTTGACGGCGGGCGCCGGCGTTGTCGGTTTCCGCACCCTGGCCTTTGCGGCGGCCTTGACCGCGTCGCAGATCAGGGTCCTTGATTCCTCCAGGTATTGTTTGGTTCCGATCCTGGGCTTGGAGATGATTTCGACGGCGCCATAGTCCAGGGCGCGAAGCGCGTTTTCCGAATTGGCCTCGGCCACGCTGGAGCAGATCACCACGGGCATCGGATGCTGGTCCATGAGCTTTCGCAGAAAGGTCAGCCCGTCCATCCTGGGCATCTCGATGTCCAGGGTGATGACGTCCGGTATGAGGGTGCGCAGTTTTTCCGCCGCGAAATAAGGGTCCGCGGCCGCGCCCACCACCTGTATCTTCGGGTCCGTCTCCAGGATGGCGGTCATTGTCTGGCGCACCACCGCGGAGTCGTCGATAATCAGCACCTTGGTCTTTGCCATAACCGTGTCGGAAACCGGTTCCTTTCGCTGCGTCCGGGCGTCGGGCCCGGCCTGTTTCGACAGTCCGTGTCATCGATAACGGACGCTCATCCCGTCTTCCTGTACACGGTGGGCACCACCCCGGTGACGGGCAGCTTCATTCCGTTGAGCGTCTCGCTGTGGCCGATGAACAGAAAGCCGCCGGGCGCGAGCTGGTCGCAAAGCCGTCTCATGACGGCTTCCTGAGTCGGCTTGTCGAAATAGATGATGACGTTGCGGCAGAAGATGACGTCCATCTCCTCCCGCAGTCCGAAGTCCTCCATGAGGTTGATCTGCCGGAAGCGGACCTTGTCCCGGACTTCCGGGGCCATTCTGACCAGGTCCGCCTCCGGCCTTTTGCTGCGCAGCAGGTACTTTTTGCGAAACTCCATTGGGACCGGTTCCACCCGGGTATGGGGATAGACGGCCTTGCGGGCGGTTTCCAGCGCCGCGGCGGACACGTCGGTCCCCAGCACCAGAAAGTCCATTTCCAGCCCGGGATGGCGTCCGGCGAACTCCAGCAGCACCATGGCCAGGGTGTAGGGCTCCTCGCCGGTGGCGCATCCCGCGCTCCACAGGTGGACGGGCTTGCGGACGCCGGCGCCCCGTTCCCGGATCAGCTCGGGAACGGCTTGCTGCACCAGTTTCTCGATGGAGTCGGGCTCCCGGAAGAAGTCCGTCTTGTTGGTGGATATCGCGTCGATCAAGTGGACCAGCTCCTCCTCGTTGCCCTCCTCGCAGAAAACGAAATCGCAATACTCGTCCAGGCTGCCAAGCCCCAGGGCGCGGAGCCGGCGCGCCAGGCGGGCCTGGATCATGCTCCGTTTGGCCGGGGGCATCTTGATGCCCCAGGTACCCTGGATCAGCTTGCTCAACCGCTCGAAATTCTCGTCCGAAAACGTGGTCAGCACCATGGTTCACCCGTGTGGTTTCGGAGTCAGGAGACCCCTTCCTCCACCTCCTCCAGAGCCTGGACCACGGCCAGTTCGTTCTCCGAAAAGACCCTGTCGATGTCCAGGATGATGATGAACTCCCCGTCCTGCTTGCCCATTCCCCGTATGAACTCCGTGCGCAGGCGGGTGCCGATCTTGGGCGGCGCGCCTATCTGGTCGTGGTCCAGCTCCAGGACCTCCCGGACCGAGTCGGCCAGGGCGCCCACCGTGGTGCCTTCACCGTCCACGCTGATTTCCACGATGATGATGCGGGAGTTCACCGTGCGTTCGGTTTTGGACATGCCGAACTTGAGGCGCAGGTCCACGACGGGTACGACGTTGCCGCGGAGGTTGATGACGCCGCGCACGAACGGAGGGGTGCCCGGGACCTTGGTAAGGTTATTGAATTCAAGGACTTCCCGGACCTGTTCGATGTCCAGGGCGTACATTTCCCTGTCCAGGACAAAGGTGACGAACTTGGTCGACCCGGTATGGGATGTATTATCCATTGGCTGCTCCCTGCCCGGGCGGAGGGTCGTTGCGGCCCTCCGCCCGCTCACTTGGTTTGGTGCCTAGTAACGTTCAAACTCGGAGTCCTCGGCGTCATATCCGCCGCGCGCCTCGCCGAGATCCAGTTCCACGCCGGTGGCCCCGCGCCGTGTCTGGAGCTGTCCGCCACCGCCTCCGCCTCCGGTCAGTTGTTTGGCGCCCGTCGCCCCGCCCGTGGTCCGCTGCTGGGCGGTGGCGGTTTTCCTGACGGCCGGCACCGTGGCGCCGGCGGGCTTGTGGGTGGTATGCCGGAAGGCCTGCCTGCCGCGGCCATGCCCGTTGTCCCCGACCTTGAAGAAGGCCACGGACTGGACCAGGGACTCGGCCTGGCTGGACAGCTCCTCGGCCGTGGCGGACATCTCCTCGGCCGCCGCCGCGTTCTCCTGGGTCACCTGGTCGAACTGCTGCAACGCGGTGTTGACCTGCTCCGCGCCGGAATTCTGCTCGATGCTGGCCGCGCTGATCTCCTGGACCAGTTGCGCGGTCTTCTGGATGTCCGGTACCAGCTTGTTGAGCAGTTCCCCGGCCCTTTCGGCCACCTCCACGCTCTCCGTGGACACCGTGCTGATCTCCGCCGCCGCGGTCTGGCTGCGCTCCGCCAGCCTGCGAACCTCGGAGGCCACCACCGCGAAGCCCTTGCCGTGCTCCCCGGCGCGGGCCGCCTCGATGGCCGCGTTCAGGGCCAGCAGGTCCGTCTGCCGGGCGATCTCCTCGATGATGGATATCTTGCCGGCGATGTCCTTCATGGCCGCCACGGTCCGGCCCACGGCCTGGCCGCCGTTTTCCGCGTCCTGGGCCGCCTTGACCGCGATCTTCTCGGTCTGGCCGGCATTGTCCGCGTTCTGGCTGATGCTGGAGGACATTTCCTCCATGGACGCCGTGGCCTCCTCGGCGGAAGCCGCCTGCTCGGTGGCCCCCTGGGAAAGCTGGTTGGAGCTCGAGGATACCTGCTCCGATCCCGACGCCACGTTGTCGCTGGCCTGCTTGATGTCGTTGATGATGTCCTGCAGCTTGCCCACCATCTGGTTGAGCGAGGAGGCCAGCATGCCGACCTCGTCCTTCTGGTCGATGTCGAACTTGGCGGTGAGGTCCCCCTCGGCCATGCGGTTGCAGACTCCCACGGCCTGAACCAGTGGGCCCGTGATCATGCGGGTGATGTACACGGCCACGAAAATGCTGATGATCAGCGCCACAATCAGCCCAACGATCATCACGGTGGTGGCCGACGACAGGTTGGCCGCGGCGGACTTGGCGATTTCATCCGTGTTGTCCAGGCCCGCGACAGCCACATCCTCGCAGGCCTTGGCCAGCAGGTCCGCCTGCTTCTCGCGTTCCGTGCCCAGTCTCAAGAGTAGTTCCCAGTCCTTGAGAATGCCCCCCATGGCGGCCCTGTACCTGTCCGCGGCGTCCTGTACCTGTTGCATGTTCTCGATGTTCTGCTGGTCGGCGCTGATCTGCCGTATGCCGTCCAGTTTCGCACGGATTTTCGGGAACACCTCCAGCGCGTCCTGCATCATCTCCGCGTCCCGCGTGGCCTGGGCCTTGAAGTTGGTGACCCGGACCGAGTTGCCCAGATCGATCACGTCATTGATCAGGGTGATCTTCTTGTGCCGGTCCAGCACTCGTTCCCCGAAACCGGCGCCGCCCGCCACGGAACCCTGGGCGATTTCCTGGACCTTCCGGTCCTGGTACCGCAGAAGCTCGAAGCAGGCCTCCATGTAGCCGGCCGCGGCCTTGTCCAGCGAGTCGCGCTGTTTTCCGAGGTCAAGGATGGTAGCTTCCGTCTCGTCCACCAGGTCTTCGTACTTGTCCACCGCGTCCTGGGCAACCTCCACCTGCTCCTTCAACCGCACGAGGTGGGGAGAGACCCTTTCCAGTTCGAGCGCCTCGTCCAGAATCGAGTTGACCCTCTTGAAGTGGCCGCGCGCCAGATCAAGTTGTTGTTTGTTTTCCGTGTAGCCGTAGCCCCGCATCTCGAAGGCGGTGTCCGCCGCAGCGTCGCTCAAGCGGTAGGCGACCTCCACTTCGGGCACGAACTCGTTGGCAAGCATCCGGCTCTCGGTTTCCACGCCCTTCATCCGCACGACGCCCATGGCCCCCACGGACAGGGCGATGATCACGAGAATGGCGAATCCTCCCCCGATTTTCTTTCCGATTGCAATGTCCGCTACTTTCATACGGTTCTCCTTCCCTCGACTTCATGGGGATGCCCTGAAGTCATCCTCCGGGCTCTTTGTGGTTACAAGAATGCGTATGACAAAAAACCGCCTCCCGCTGGCGTTTTCCCGTCCCAAAATGCCGTATTCGTCATGAATCGTTGCCATGCGCCGTGCTCATCATCCTCTGCACGTCCAGTATCAGCGCCACGGTGCCGTCGCCCAGGATCGTGGCCCCGGAAACGTCCTCCACGCCCTGGAGGAAGCGTCCCAGGTTCTTGATCACGGTCTGGTGGTCTCCTATGACCCGGTCCACCACGAACCCGAACCGTGCGTCGTTGTCCCGCACGATCACCACCTTCTCGATGTCCGGCGCGCCGCCATTGACGCCGAAGCGGTCCCGCAGCCGCACGTAGGGAATCAGCTCCTCCCGCACGCACACGGTGCGGCGCCCCCTCTGGAGGCGGACGTCCTCGGCGGTGAGTTCCACGCACTCCTCGGTGGCGGACGTGGGGATGATGAAGTGGTCGTCCCCCGTTGCCACGAGCAGGCCGTCGATGATGGCCAGGGTCAGTGGCAGGCGCAGGGTTATCTCCGTGCCCTGGCCGGCGGTGCTGTGGATGTCGATGCTGCCCTTGAGCCTTTCCAGGCCGCGCTTCACCACGTCCATGCCCACACCGCGCCCGCTCACGTCGGTGACTTCGGTGCTGGTGGAAAACCCCGGGTGAAAGACGAGGCGGAAGAGGTCCTTTTCCGGAATTTCGGTATCCGGCTGTATGAGGCCCTGGTCTTCGGCGCGGGCCCGGATGGCCGCCGCGTCCAGGCCCCTGCCGTCGTCGCGGATTTTCACAAGGACGCTGGAACCGGCGTGTTCGGCGGACAGCCACAGGCTGCCCACATCCGGCTTTCCGGCGGCCCTTCGGACGTCCGGGGTCTCGATCCCGTGGTCCATGGCGTTTCTCAGAAGGTGTACAAGGGGGTCGTTCAGGCGCTCGATGACTGTCTTGTCCAGCTCGGTCTGCTCGCCGGCCAGGACGAAATCCACCTCCTTGCCCAGGCTGTGCGACATGTCCCGGACCACCCGCTTGAACTTGCCGAACAGGGTGCCGATGGGCAGCATCCGGCAGCTCATGGCGTTTTCCCGAAGCTCCCAGGTCAGGCTTTCCACCTCCTCGGCCACGGCCCGCAGTTCATCGTCGTGCAGCCGCTCCGCCGCCCTGGTGAGACGGGCCTGCACCGTGACCATCTCGCCCACCAGATCGACCAGCTTGTCCAGCCGGGCCGCCGGGACCCGGATGCTGGACACGGACAGGGACGCGCCTTTTGTCCGTGATTCGCATTCCCCGGCCCCGGCGTCGCCCCCGGTCGCGCTGGTGGAAGGCGCTGGGGACGTTCCAGGCTGGAGTGGAGGCGCGTCGGAGGGAACCGTCGTCGGCGGGCCGCAGGGGGCCGCGGCCCCAACAAGGGAATCCCATTCCCTTGCCGTGAGGTCGCCGCGCTCGACAAGCGCCCTGCCCACGGCAGCGAGCTCCGAGGCCTGTTCAGGGGAGACCGCTCCGTCCAGGGGCAGTATGCGAACCAGGCACTCGTCCTCCACGAATATGAAGACGTCGCGCAGGGCGTTGAGGTCCCGGGAGGTGGCCAGCAGCACGTCCCAGCAGATGTAGCAGTGGTCGGCGACGCATTCCGAAAGAGGCGGGACGCCGTCGGCGTGGCCCAACACCCACGTCTGGCCCAGTTCACCCAGCTCCCTGACCAGCCCCAGGGGGTCCGTGCCGCGACGCATGATCTCCGCGTCCGGCACGAATCGCACCCACCAGGTGCGGAGGGTGTCCTCCCCGCGTTCCCCGCACCCGGGGGTGCTTTCCTGACCAGGGGGTGAAGTCGCGTGCCCCCCGTTTCCGCGGCGGCTTCCGGCCCGGGAGGAAACGGCCCGGAATTCCGCCACGAGTCTTCGTGTCCGGCCATCTTCGGCGACAGAACCTCCCTGGTCCACGGCGGCCAGCATGGCCGCCATGTGGTCCCGCGCCTCCAGCGTCAGGTCGATGATTCCGGGTTCCGGCGAAAGAAGCCCTTCCCGGACCATGTCCAGCAGGGTTTCCACCTCGTGGGCAAAGGACGAGATGTCGTCGTAGCCGAACATGGCGCCCGAACCCTTGATGGTGTGCATGGCCCGGAAGACCCGGTCCACCAGGGCGGAATCCTCCGGTCTGTTCTCCCACTCCAGGAGCGAAGACTCCAGTTCGGCCAGAAGCTCGGCGGCCTCCTCCAAAAAGGCCTGCTTGTGAATCCGCATGTCGTCGGTCATAATGCCGCACTCATCCCGTCGGAACAGAACACACCTGCCCCCCGGCCCCGGAAACGGGGCCTCCGAATTCCCGGATTGTACATGGTGAAGTTAGCCGAGTACCTTCCTGACAACGGAAAGAAGCTGCTCGGGTGTGAAGGGCTTGACGATCCAGCCGGTGGCGCCCGCGGTTTTGCCCTGAGTCTTCTTGTCCTGCTGCGTTTCCGTGGTCAGCATGATGATGGGCACGTAGCGGGTCTGGCGGGTTGAACGCATGTTCCGGATAAGCTCGATGCCGTCCATATGGGGCATATGGAGGTCGGTGATGACCATGTCAACGGGCCTTGAATGGCTCTTGGTAATGGCGTCCCTGCCGTCGGACGCCTCGATGACGTCGTAACCTGCCTTGTTCAGCGTGAAACGAACCATCTGCCGGACACTGTTGGAGTCGTCGACTGTAAGGATGGTCATACTCATTTCGGCCTCCATGTCACTACGGGTCGTTGTCACGGCTCTCGCCGGCTTCCGCATCCCATCCGGAAAGGCCTGCTTCCCGGAACGCCTCTTCCAGGGCCTGGGACGCGTTCTCGAGGACAAGCCGGGTTCCCGCTTCCCGCGCCTGCCGGTGCGCCGCGATCAAAAGTTGCAAACTGGCTGTGGAGAAATGTTCCACTCCCCGGAAGTCCACTGTCAGGCTGTCTCCCCGTGCCAGCAAATCCGTGAGATGTTGCCTCATGGATTCCGCGTGCCGGACTGTCAGTGAACCGGACATGCGCAGGCTTGCGCAGTCGCCCCTTGTAAATTGCATGAAGTCTGCCAAAATAGGCCTCCCTGACTATTCGCCATGGTCTTTTTCAGAACAGTTCCACATTGTCCCCGAATTCCGGTTCGTCGCCGCCGTCCCCGGCCTCCGCGCCCGGCGAACCTTCACCGGGGAACACCTCGCGGGACGCCATGTACTCGGAGTGAATGTCGTGTTCCTCGCGAACGGTATATCGCCTGCGCAGTGCGCGGATGTCTTCGTGGTCGGACCAGGTTTCCCGCTCGGCCCAGGGCCCCATGCGCCCGGATACTTCCTCCATGTCTTCCAGGCAGCCCTGCATTTCCGCAGCCAGCCTGGGCATGAACCTCAACTCGCCGCGCATGGTCACCACCCGGTCGCGCATCTTTCCGAGGTCCTCGGCCGCCTCTTTGGAATAGGCCCGCAGCATGTCGCGCGCCCCGGCTATCTTTTCCACCCCGTCCAGCATCATGTTCCTCCGCGTTTCCAGGTCCTCCTTCTCGGCGACGGATTCGGAGGCCCGCTTTCTCATGTGCCGGGCCGAGCGCTCCACTGCGGTGAGAACCTCCATCATGTCGTCGGCGAAGCCGTGGCTGCGCTGGGAGAGGTTGTTCACCTCGGTGGCCAGGATGAGAAGCGCCCTGCCCTGGGACCCTGCCTTGCCCGCGCCGATGTTGGCGTTCAGCGCCAGGATCCTGAGCCGGTGGCTGGCCTCCTGCACGTTTTCGAGATGGCCGCCCAGCCGTTCGGTAACCCGCAGTACGGATTCGGCCCGTTCCAACAGGCGGGTCATCAGTCCCGCGCTTTCATCCAGGAGGACGTGACACTCGGTGAGGTTGCCGGTGAGGCGGGACAAGGGGTCCGCGTCACCGTCGGCGCCCGAGGTGCGTCCCCTGGTGTCCTGCTCCAGCCGGGTGAGGCTTTCCGCCATCTTGCCGGACTCGGAAATGAGTCCGTCAAACCCCTCGTCCATTGAACGATGCACGTCCCTGGTCTCCTCCGCGACCTTTCGCATCTGCGCAGTCTGCAGACCCAGGATGCTGTGGGCCCCGGACCATTGCCCCTCTCCCGCGTCGCCCGGGTCCTGCTCCAGCAGTCTTGCGGCGAGGTCCGAAAGGGCGCGGCAGACATGATCGATCCTCTGGCTCATGCTGTCATGAAACTGCATGGCCACCACCAGTTTGCCCGTCTGCCCGGAAAGGTTCCCGGAATGCTCCTCGGCCTTTTCAAAGGCGCGCAGCACGCCCTTCATCAGTTCTCGCGTGTCGTCCACCGCCTGGTTGACCAGAGTCCCGGTGCGGTCAGCCAGGCGCACCAGTTCGGCACGCCCCGCATACAATTCCCTGTAGGCTTCCCTCTGGGTTTCCAGGGCGCTTTCTATGGAGTCGCTGATGTCCCTGCCCACTTCGCACAGTTCGTCCGCGAACTGGCGGATGTCCTCCACGAAGCTGGTGAAAAAGCTCCGGTCCACGGCAAGGCGCTCGGTCTCCAGGTTGATGCACATGGCGATCATGCGCAGTTCCTTGCCGATGCGCTCCACGGTTTCACCCTTTTGCCCGAGGATCTCGATTTCGTCGGACATGGAATCCACCCGCGACTGGTGGTCGGCTATGACGCCCTTGAACCTCTGCAGGTCGGACACCGCTTCCAGGCTGAACCTTTCCACGTCGGCCAGCGGGCCCTGGTCCGACACGCCTCCCAGGGTCTGGAGGATGTCCACCCCGTGCTGTTTGAGCTGCATGGCCGAGTTGTGGATGTTTTCCAGGGCCTCGCACATGGCCAGGAAATCGGGTTCCGACCGCCGCGCGAACCCCTCCAGGCGGTCCCCGGCGTCGAGGATGTCCATGGCGACGGCGGCGGGCCGGGGCCCGGAGTCCGGCTCCGGGGCTTCGTGACTGACGGGCGAATGGGGTTGATCCCTTATCATAGGGCAGATCGCAGCATCCGTATCCGGGAGGGTTGTGGTTTCAGGAGTTGAGACGACCGGCGGAAATACCCGCCTGGCCGGCGGATTCCGCCGTCGCACGTTCCGTTGCATGTTTCGGGCCATTCGACACGGCATGGGGGTTGGGGGCGTGGCGGGGCCGGACATAAAAAAAGGGGCTACGGATGTTCCGTAGCCCCTTGATTTGCCGATGGTAGCGGGGAGGGGATTCGAACCCCTGGCCTCCGGGTTATGAGCCCGACGAGCTACCTGACTGCTCTACCCCGCAGCAAGAAAAAACGAATTTATACTTTTTGGTCCGGCGTGTCAAGAAAAAAATGAGGCGTTGAGCCAATCCGCCTGAAAACTCTTCCGAAATCATACCAGCACCCCACGCCAGCCACTTCAATACCCGGCATTCAGGTTCCCGCACCGGGAAAGGCGGCTGTGGTCGAATCCATGGTGCAACGACTCCCCCATGCGGACTCATGAAGGCTGAATCCACCCTGAATCCGTGACGAAAATATTGAAAAAACTTTCAAGAACCCCATAAATCGGGCTTTTGGCGTGTTCTTGAACGAATCTTCGCCCTCCGGGGCGGCCTCATCCGCACCACCTGAGACCGCTCACGGATTCAGGTTCATGTAACAGCTCACACATCTTGAGACAAGTGGTAAATAATCGAATCCGCGACGACAATTACGGATAACCCGCGAAAAGCCTCATTATGCCGGCTTCTCGTACGCTTACTCATGAAATTCCGGATTTTTTTGTCAAGGCCCGCGCCCGGGAAAGCCCGCTCCCATGGGGGTGTATTCTCCCGCACCCTTCCGATTTGACGCAATTCACACCGATTGTGTTAATCTGTCCGTTGCAACCGGGCTTGCGCTCATGTATAATGTTGTCAGAATTGAGTATTGTCCGGGCACCAGGCCGGGCATGAAACAGTTTAATGCTTCCGGCTGAAGGGAATCAGCCTTTTACGGTGGCAGGTCACCTGACGGACCACGGTTCGACAAACAAGGTACCGGCGCCGGACCTGGAAGACCGGGGCGAAAACGATACCAACGCCCGTCCTTCGGGCGCGACCCGCCCCGATTTACGGAGCATGCGCGGCTCGACCCCGTCCGGGGCGGTTGCTCACGGATTCAGGATTCGATGAAGGATCACCCGGGAAAAGGTGTGTGATACGATGGACACATTGCGAAAACGAAGAAAACAAGGCGGTGTCACTCTCGTGGAGCTTCTCGTGTACATCGCCCTCACGAGCATCGTGGCCACCGGCCTGTACAACGTCTTCATCATCAACATCCAGACCTACGATTCCGTGGAATCCACCATGCAAATGAACCAGGACCTGCGGGCCGCCATGTCGCTTATCAGCAGGGAACTGCGCATGGCGGGCTGCGACCCCGAGGAAACCGGCGACATGGGGTTCGTGGACCACCCGGACGACAGGTACGACACGGATGCCAACTCCGTACATTTTACGCGGGACATGGACGGCGATACCAGGGTGGACAACCCTGGAGAGGAAATCTGCTACTTCGTCCGCGCGAATGCGGACGGAACCAGCCAGTTGATTCGCCGCGCCGACTACCAGGGGTCGGGCACCATGGCGGACATCCCGCTCATCGAGGACGTGGTGAGCCTCAACCTGCGGTACTTCCAGGCCGATGGAACAACCCCGGCGGTTACCAACAATGACATCCGCATTGTGGAGGTGACCCTTACGGTACGCACGGCGGATCGCGACGCATTGACCGGGCAGTTCAGGCAAAGGAGCCTGACGGCCAGGACGAGGGTACGAAATGCATGACCGCAAGAGCCCCAAGAGGCCTGGCCCGCATGAGCATCCCGCGGGACGGACCGCGGAGGTTACCAATTGAACAGGCAGACGACATTCAAGGCGGCGAGAGCCAGGGAGCAACAGGGATCGGTGACCGTGCTGTCCCTGCTTCTGCTCATGATTCTGACCATTATAGGAGTGGGCGTGCTATCCTCCACCGCCAACGAGATCAACACGCAACAGAACGAGCTGGTGTATCGCCGCAATTTCGCCCGGGCGGAAGCGGCGGTTCGGCAGGGCGCCCAGGAAGTGACCAATACTTCGCCGGATGATATCGAGGACACGATTCCCATATGGCTCCACAAGTTCATCCTTCCGAGCAACAGGGATGTCCTGGATCCGATTGTGTGGAGCAGTTCCAACTCCGGAGCATCCCTGGATACCAATACCCGCTTCGTGGTCGTCCATCACGGCGTGACCACGAGGACGTCCCTTTCAATGACCCAGCTTAAACTGCATGCCTTTACGATCTATGGACGTTCAGACGCCCAGAACGGCGAAGTGATCCTCGAAGTGGGCTTCAAAAGGCGCATGTAGCTGAAACAGGCCGGGTATTTCCCTGCCTGTCGCATTAGTGCGGCGATTGCGCGCCCATGGTTCACGAAACCTACAACCAGTCATTCTTACCAGCCTGTTGAAAAACGCGATCTGCGGCGTTGCGCTTCATTTCTCGTCAGTGCGGCGTACCGTAAGTACGCCTTGTTCCTCGAAATTCGCGCGCCTTGCATCTCATCGTTTTTGAACAGGCTGCCAATTTCGAGTTTTTCAACGGGCTGTTACGGGTGATCGACCGGGGATTCCCGGGCGGAGCCGCCCTGGCAAGATGCTTCACACCGCGACGCGCGAGACACGGCTGCCCTTCATCGCATTCCATACCGCATACCAACAGCATAATGCCAAGGCCGATTTCACGGCGCGACAACGCCACCTGTAATTTTCGCCTGAATCCGTGACGAACATATTGAAAAGAGTTTCAAGAATCCCATAAAACGGGCTTTTTGCGTGTTCCTGAACAGTTCTTCCTTCTCCCGGTGGGTAGAAAGGATTTTTCACCTTTTGGGCGGCCTCAGGTTTCACCAAACTTATCGCGAAATTATCCACTGGACAATGCCTGCTGTCATGGGTTACCATGATATTATGGTGAAAATGCGGTATCCGACTTCCCGTTTCTCACATTCTCGCGTTTTTCACCATGAAATCAAGTCGTTATCCGGCACCCTGGACAGGCGGCGGATTCGGCTTCAATCCCCCCACGGGCCGGCATGTCTCTTCGTTGGCGGTGCATTCCCGCCGCCGACCGGCCCCGCACCGGAAAGCAGCGTCAATGGGCATAAACAACGCAAATCGCGATAACAGCCATCAAGAGGGACCCTCCCGGGAATCCGTCCCGGAAGGACGGGAGCGGCCCGCCCGAAAAACCGACGCCAGGTTCCGGGCCGTTTTCGAACAGGCAATGGATTCCATCTTCATCCACGACGACCAGGGCAGGATTGTCGACGTGAACAAAAAGGCCTGCAAGAGTCTCGGCTACAGCCGGGAGGAACTGCTTGGCCTCTCCGTCAGGGACATCGACCCGCATGCGGAGGATCGCGGCGACATGGAGGTCCTCTGGGGAGCCCTGGCCAGGCATTTCCAGGCCACCTTCGAAGCCGTCCACCGCAAAAAGGACGGCTCCCTTGTCCCGGTGGAGGTTTCCCTGGGACCCGTGCAGGAAGGCGACACGCGGCTGGTCCTGGCCATCGCCCGCGACATCAGCAGGCGCAAGGCGGACGAGGAGGCGCTGAGGAAGAGCGAGGAGCGGTTCGACCTTGCCATGAAGGGGGTTCGCGACTGCCTGCTGGACTGGTACGACATCGGTACGGACAGGGCGTGGGTCAGCCCCGGTTTGTGGGAACTGCTGGAATGTTCTGAAAAGGGCCCCGAGACGTCCACCAGCGAGTTGTTGACATATGTCCTGCCCGAGGATCGATCCGCGGTCAAAAATGCCACCAGAAAACACCTGACAAGCTGCGAGCCTTACGACGTCCAGTTCCGCGCCCGCACCGCCACGGGAAGGATCAAGTGGTTCCGGGCCCGCGCCACCGCCATACGCAACGAGGACGGCAGGGCCGTCCGCATGTGCGGCACTTTGCAGGACATCGACATGGAACGCAGGATGGTCGAAGCCATCAGGGAAAGCGAGGCCAAATTCCGGGGGATTGCGGAACGCAGCTTCGACATGATCTTCATCGCCGATCCGGAGGCCCGCTTCACCTACGTCAGTCCCGCGGCCGAACGGATTTTCGGGCTCGAGCCCGCACAGATCCGCGAGGCCTCGCTGTTTCGATTCGTCAGGAAACAGGACATGGAATCCGTCAAGCGCTACATGACGGACGTGGCCCTGGGCCGGAAGCCGGGGGTACTGGACTTCGTAATCGAAAGGGGGGACGGAAACGAGTCCCACGTGGAGATCAGCGCCACCACCGTGATTCGGGACGGGGAACTGGCCGGGATCCAGGGCATTCTGCGGGACATCACGGATCGCAAGAGGCTTGAGAAACAGCTCGCCCAAGCCAGGAAACTGGAGGCCATAGGGACCCTTGCCGGAGGCATCGCCCACAATTTCAACAATGTCCTTGGCGCCATCCTGGGCTACACCGAGCTTGCCCAGATGATCGCCGAGGACCACGAGGATCACGAGGAAATCCGCGAATATCTGAACGGCGCCATTCGGGCGTGCCGCCGCGCGCGGGACATCATCAGGCAGATCATGATTTTCTCTCCCCAGGACGAGGGGGCGCGGGCGCCCATGCTTGCCGATGCCCTGATCAAACAATCCGTGAAATTTTTCAATTCCACGCTTCCGGACAACATACAAGCCGAGTACCACGTGTCCAGGGCGCCCATGATCCTGTCCAACCCCTCGGAGATCAACCAGATACTGATGAGCCTCTGCTCCAATGCCAGGACAGCCATGGCGGAATCCGGGGGGACCCTGAGAGTGGAGTATTCGGAGGGCTCCGTGGAGCCGGACAGCGAGGCCGCGTGCCGGGGGCTTCGCCCCGGGCCCTGCGCCGTCCTCACCGTGGAGGACACGGGCCGGGGCATGGAACCGGACGTGATGGAACGAATTTTCGATCCGTACTTCACCACGAATGACCCCGCGAGGTGTTCGGGCCTTGGACTTTCCACGGCGCTGAGTCTGGCGGCCTGCAGCGGGGCCTGCATCCTGGTGGAAAGCCGGCCCGGCGAGGGTTCAAAATTTTCCGTGGTATTCGAGGCCGTCACGGAAAAGGGCAACGAAGCCGGGGCCGCGCCCGGGACGGACGAGGTGCGGGAAAACCCGGGAACCGTGCTGCTTGTCGACGACGAAAAGGACCTTCTCATGGCCGCGAGCCTCTATCTGGAGCGGCACGGCTTTCCCACCCAACCCCACACCGATCCCGCAACGGCCCTTGCCGCGTTCCGGAAGGAGCCTCTTCGCTACGACCTCGTACTGACCGACCTCATCATGCCGGGCATGAGCGGCTACCAGCTCATCGAACGGGCCCGCGAAATCCGCCCCGGGGTGGCGGCCGTGATATGGACGGGATACAGCGACTCGGTGGATGAAACCCGCCTTGCCGCACTGGGGGTGGATGCGAGGCTCCTTAAACCCACTGAAGGCGCCGAGTTGCTGAACAGTGTCCGGAAGGCATTGAAATCAAAAGGAAAGCCTGCGCAGGACGCGTGACCCGTCTCGCCCCGGGTCGCCCGGCTCAACCCTCGAGCCTGCCATTTTGGCGCTTCCGTATCGGCATTGGGCTGCCAAACCGGACCAGGCAGGCATCCCCGCCTGAACAACGGATTGTGTCCCCCGCCGCGCAAGCCGGTACGACTGTCCTGTTTGACGATCCGGCTTTTTGCGGGCCCCGTATTTGCATCCACCCGTATCAGACCGTAAAAAAAACCCGGAATTGGCGGCCTGTTTGAAACGATGGGATGCAAGGCACGCGAATTTCCTGGAGCAAGAAGCACTTACCAGCCCGTTGAAAAACTCGAGATTTGCAGCCTGTTCAAAAACGATGAGATGCAAGGCGCGCGAATTTCGAGGAATAAGGCGTACTTATGGTACGCTGCACTGACGAGAAATGAAGTGCAACGCCGCAGATCGCGTTTTTCAACAGGCTGTTACGGTACCTTGCATTGACGGGAAACGCGCCGCAACGCCGGGGATCGCGTTTTTCAACAGGCTGTTACCTTGCCTGCACTGCTGAGAGCCATATGGACAAAGCCAACATCCTTGTCATCGACGACGATCCCGATATCCGAACCATCCTCTCCGCGGTTTTCAAAAAAAAGGGCGCGTCCGTCGACTCGGCCGCCGACTTCACCCACAGCATGGCCCTGATCACGGAAAACGTTTACGACCTCGTTTTCGTGGACATTGTTCTTCCCGGCGAAAAGACCGGCATGGATTTTCTCCGGGAAATCCGGCAGCGCGGCATTACCTGCCCGGTCATCGTTTTCACGGGCCTCCCGGACCTGGACACCGCCACCGAAGCCGTCCGGCTGGGGGCCTTTGACTATCTCGTGAAACCCCTTGAGCGGGACCGCCTGGTCCACATTGCGCAAAACGCCCTGAACTTCAGAAGAATCCACGAGGAAAAGGAAGGCTACCGGACCACGCTGGAGGCGGTGTTGAACAGCGTAAACGAGGGAATCATCGCCGTGGCGCCGGACCTGTCCGTGATCCAGGCGAACGAGGCAGCGGCCCGTCTGTGCGATTTCGACCAGGAAGGCGTCCTGGGACGATCCTTCGAGGAGGTTGGCGGAGCCTGCTCCAAGAGGTGCCTGGAAACCCTCAGGGCCCCTCTGTCCTCGGGTTTTCCCGCGGAAAGCCGCAGGCTGGAGTGCCGCCGCGGGGACCGGCCCGGCCAGGTGGTGAACGTGTTCGCCAAAAATCTGTACGATTCCGACTCGGAAACCACCGGGGCCGTCATGGTGATCCACGACCAGACCCGCCTGGCGGAACTGGAATCCGGGTCGAAACGGCTGCGCGTGTTCCATGGAATGATCGGCAAAAGCGATTGCATGCGCCGTGTCTATTCACTGATCGAGGACCTGGCCGACGTCCGCACCACCGTGCTCATCACCGGGGAGTCCGGTACCGGCAAGGAATTGGTCGCCAAGGCCCTGCACGAGGACGGACTCAGGGCGGGCAAACCCTTTGTCAAGGTCAACTGCGCCGCCCTTCCGGACACACTGCTGGAGAGCGAATTGTTCGGCCACGTGCGCGGCGCCTTTACCGGCGCCATGAAGGACAAGGCCGGACGTTTCGCGGCGGCCCACGGTGGGACCATCTTCCTGGACGAGATCGGAGACATATCCCCGCGCATGCAGGCCATGCTTCTGCGCGTCCTTCAGGAGGGCGAGTTTGAAAGAGTGGGCGACAACCGCACCATCAAGGTGGACGTGCGGGTGATCGCGGCCACCAACAAGGACCTTCTACGGGAAATGCAGGAAGGGCGCTACCGGCAGGACCTCTACTACCGGCTGCACGTGGCGGAGATCCACCTGCCCTCCCTGTCGGAAAGGAAGGAGGACATTCCGCTTCTGGTGGACCATTTTTTGAACGAGAGCGCGAAAAGAATCAACAAGAAGGTGGTGGGCGTGTCCAACGAGGTGATGGAGGCGGTGATGGGCCTGCCGTTTCCCGGCAACATACGGGAACTGGAACACCTCATCGAAAGCGCCTGCGTCGTGTGCCACGGGGACATTCTCACCATGGAGCACATGCCCGAGGGCATGTCGGCGCCCGTGTTGTCGGGGAAGGAAAACACGGACAGAAAGGTGCTGCTGGACGCGCTGGAAAGCTGTCTCTGGAACAAGTCCGCGGCCGCGCGCAAGCTGGGCATGAGCCGCCGCCACCTGTACCGGAAAATGGAAAAGTACGGGATTGTGACCCCGGGCGGAGGGGAAGGCAACCCCTCCGGGTGAAATGGCACACAGGTCACACATTGTGACGTCACACTCCGCATATCCACAAGCTGCCGAATACGCCGGGGATTCAACCTGGTGCTCCTTTCCCGGCATGGCTTTTACCACGCCTCCGGTCACAGGTATGCCCGCAATGACACACTCGCACCCCCCTGGCGGCCCCCGTCCGGCCCGAACGACGGCCCGCGCCGCTCTGCTGTCGCCCCGACCGCGGATTCGAACGGGGGCAATTCCCGGCAAACGACACCTGAAGCCTGAGAGGAGGGTGGCTTTTCATGAAATAATTCACAAAAACCGCAAAATGGTCCGATTTTTGACTGTATGACAGACAAAGGGCTGAACACGGGCCGAAACCGGATGGTGCGGCCCCTTGAACAGACAGGACCCTGAATCCGTGACGAAAAGATTGAATAAACTTTCATGAGCCCCATAACAGCCCGTTGAAAAACTCGAGATTTGCAGCCTGTTCAAAAACGATGAGATGCAAGGCGCGCGAATTTCGAGGAATAAGGCGTACTTATGGTACGCCGCACTGACGAGAAATGTAGCGCAACGCCGCAGATCGCGTTTTTCAACAGGCTGATAAATCGGGCTTTTTGCGGGTTCTTGAACAACTCTTCTTTTCACCCGGTGGATGAAAGGATTTTTCGCCCTCCGGGGCGGCCTCATGCGGTGCGTCTGCGGATTCAGGAGGACGCCAGGCACGGGGTTTTCTTCGGAGGCTCCAGGGGAACACCCGGGCGGGATACCTGCAGGCGAAAGATTCAGCAAGGTCGGCACATGGCCAGTTACCAGGACGACAGAAGGATGCCGGTGCATCCCCGGGAGGCTGCGAACCCGCAGTTTCACCTGCCCCGCTGCGTGCTGGCGGGACTGCCCCCGGTACACGAATACCTGTACATATTGATGTGCGAGGCTCCGAAAAGGGGCAGGGCCCGGTACGTCGCCGACCTGGAGGGCCTGGGTTCGGTCGTGGCGTCCAGACCTCTTGCGGACAGGCCTGACGACGGTGTCGTGGTTCTGTTCTCCACCATCCTTGACAGGGAAACCGTCGGGTTCGCGGTGGGCCTTGCCCGGGACCGGATCCTGGTGGTGAACAAATCCGAACTGCTGTGCCAGCCCGGGAACACCCTGCACACCGGGCCGGTCAGCGCCCCGTTGCACGACAAAGCCCAGAAGGGACAAAAACGCGCCAGGATGAAATGACGCCGGACCATGGGCGTCCTCGAAATGCGGCGGCCGGCGCGGCCGCTTCCCCTTGAACGTGGAGCGAATCCGGCGGCGTGGAACCATGGATGAAAACGAGCCCCTGCTCAATGCGATAGGAGATGGGGGGGCATCCGGAATGGAAACGCGGGATTCGTCGTAAACGCAACCCGGCATGAGGACCCTGGAAGGGTCCGTGGAGGCATCATGTCCATCGCATCCCTTGTGATGGTCGTAGACGGAAACCCGACCAGCAGACATACGGTGTCCGGAATGCTCAAGCATCTCGGCTACAACCGGCTGGTGGAGGTGGATGACGGGGAAACGGTGTGTGACCGGCTCCGGGAAACCGGGGCCGAGGTGGTTGTCTGTGACCGCTTCGTGCACGACATGTCCGGCCTGGACATCCTGGACCGGGTCCGGGCGGATCGTGAACTGGGCGAGACCCCGTTCATCATGATCTTTCAACCCCGGGACAGGGCGGGCATAATCGAGGGCACCCGAAGGGGACTCACCAGCTATCTTGTCAGCCCGTTTCGGGCCATGGATCTCGCTGACAAGCTGAGTCGCATCCTGGATTGACGGGCGGCGAGCCGACCCCGCCGGTCCCTCATTCTCCCGGACAGTGTTCCCGCAGAAACCGGGCACCCTTTTTCAGATGATGCGCGGCCCAGCCGGAAACCGGAGCCAGAAACGGGGCCACGTGAATGGGACCCCGGTAGTCGGAAAGGGTCGCGTACACCCCAGCCCTGGACGCCTTCCGAACCACCTCCGCCGCGTCGCGGTACAAAACTTCCTGCCGGCCCACGGCGACGTGCATGGGCGGGAATCCGTAAAACTCCCCATGCAGTGGCGACATGTAGGGGTGCCGGGGGTCGTGTCCGGCCGCGTACATGTCCCTGAGGTAGGCCACGATCCAGTGGGCGAAGTCCCGCCGGGCCCCTCCCCGGACCAGTCGCAGGGGCCTGTACACGTCGGTGAGATCGCACCAGGGGGACAACAGGAAGGCGGCGGCCGGAAGAGGCAGGCCCGCGTCCCTGGCCGCGTGCATCAGGCACAGGGCGAGCCCTCCCCCGGCCGAGTCCCCGGCGAGCACGATGCTGCCGGCCGGCACGCCGGCGGCGAGCAGGCTGCGATACACTCTGAGAACGTCCTCCAGCGCGGCGGGATACGGGTATTCGGGAGCCAGCCGGTAGTCCGGCACCAGCCCCAGCGCACCCACGTGCCGGCACAGGTTTGCGGCCAGGGACCTGTGGCTTCGGCTGCTCCCCGTCATGTATCCGCCGCCGTGCAGAAGGATGAGCAACCTTTGCGCCCCCTCCTGGTGGCCCAGCACCCAGCGGCCCGGGACCCCGGCGATCCGGGTGTTCCTGTACCGCGTACCGGACGGGCTCCACATCAGGGTGCAGAAGGAGTCCAGCACGAACCGTTGCGCATGGATGGAGTACTTGTGTTCACGCGCCAGAAGACGCAACGCCAGGGGCGACTTTTTCGGCCCGGCCTTCTTCCGGCCTGATTCGGAAACGTTTTTCATATGGCGGTCGTTCTTACATGCCCGAACGCGGGCGTCAGTCGTCGAGCACCATTCGCAGCCACTTTGTCAGTGGCCACATCGCCGGGGTATGCGGTTCCGGCGGCACCGGCCTCGTAAAGGAAAGTCAGTCTTTCCGGAAACCCGTCAAATGTTGGCCTCGAATCCCCCGTCAAACGCCGTTCCTCCCGTTGGCCCCGCCGTTGCGCCCCGCTCCCCCGGCCTTGAAGAGATTCGTGAGCGCACGCTGCACCTGGCGCATGGTATAGGGCTTGGCCAGCGCCGCCTCGAATCCATAGCGGGAATACTCCGTCATTACCGGATCCCCGGGGTGGCCCGTGGCAACGATCGCCGGCACATGAAGGGCCATGCGGCGGAGCGTCTTCATGCATTGGATGCCGCCCATGCCGCCACGGACGGTGAGGTCCAGGATCAACGCGTCAAAGGGCTCCCCGACCGCCTGGGCCTCGGAAACCATGCGCATCGCCTCCTCCCCGGACTCGGCCCCGGCGCCCTGGTGGCCCAGGATTTCCAGCAGCCAGATGGCGGTCCTGCGCATCATGCCCTCGTCGTCCATGACCAGTATCTTCCTGCCCGTGACCTGGCCGTTCCCCGCGGCTTCAACGGCCTGGATCTCCGGGGTTTCCGCCACCGGCAAAAGCACCGCCACCGTTGTCCCTTCGCCGGACGCGCAGGACACCTCGATCCTTCCCTCGTGCTTTTCCATCACCGAGTAGGCCATGGTCAGGCCCAGGCCCATCCCCTTTTGCGACCCCTTCTGCTTGGTGGAGAAGTACGGGTCGAAGATGCAGGAAAGATGATCCTCGGCGATGCCGGGACCCCCGTCGCGCACGGACAGGCACACGTAAGTCCCGGCCCTCAGGGCCTTGCCCCTGCCTCCGCTCTTCTCGTCCAGTTCCAGGTTCTGGCACTCGATGACCACCACCCCGCCCTCGGGCATGGCTTCTCCGGCGTTCTTCATGATCTCGCACAGGGCGTGGCGCAATTGCTCCTCGTCTCCCATGACCATCCCGACGTCCTCCCCGCAACGGAAATCCACCTCTATGTCCGTACCCGCAAAGGTAACCGCCGCGGCCTCGTCGGCCAGGCGACGCAGAGACACCGGCATGGGCTCCGGCGGGGTCTGGCGGGAGAATACGGAGAATTTGCGCACCAGGTCGCCGGCCATCAGACATGCGCTGCGCGCGTCCTCCAGGGGCTCCGCGCTTTTGTGGCCGTTGGGAAGCCAGTTCATGGATATCTCGAGGGAGCCCAGTATCACGTTGAGCAGGTTGTTGAAGTCATGGGCGATGCCGCCGGCCATTCCGGACACGGCGTCCATCTTGCGCATGCGGAAAAGCTCCTCCTCCATCTTCTTGTGGTCGGTGATGTCGATGAGGGTGCTTTGCGTCCCCACCACGCCGCCCCGGGTGTCCAGAAGGGGCCGGGAATTGTTGAGCACCGTGATGATTTCGCCGTCCCTGGTCCGAAGTTTGTGCTCGTAATTGACCACGCGGTTGCCGGCCAGCAGCTTGGCGCGGGCGGGAAGCGCGGCTTCCGAATCGGCGTCCACGTCCGCGAGGTTCATGCCCAGCAGTTCGTCGCGGGTGTACCCAAGCAGGTCCAGGCCTGCCTGGTTCGAATCGATGAAGTTCCCGGCCTCGTCGAACACGTATATGGTAACCACCGACTCGTCGAAAATGCCCCGGTAGCGCTGCTCGCTCTCCCTCAGGGCCTCCTGGGCGCGCTCGCGTTCCGCAATGTCCTCCCTGAGCCGCTGGTTCGCCTCCCGCAACTCCTCATGCGCCTCCCTCAGCATCTCCTCGGTGCGCAACTGCTCGGAAAGGTCTGTTGCCACCGTACACCGCACCGTCCTGCCGTCCGGCCAGTGGATGACCTTGTCGATGCACCGGTAGTTGCGGCCGTTCAGCATGTTCTTCTGTTGCCAGATATAGGTGGTCAGCCCGCTTTGGCCAAACAGGGCGTCGTTCGTGCAAAAGGAGCACGGCTCGTCCAGACCCTGGAGGGCCAGATGGCACGGCTTGCCGCTCACCTCCCCGAAATGCCGCCGCAGCGCCTCGTTCACATACAAAAGCTCGTAGGTCCCGGGGTCTGCCACGTAGATGGGTTCCTCGATGCTCTCGAAAATGGAAAGAAGCTGCCTGCGCTCCCTGTCCAGGGCGCTCTCCGCCTTCCCGCGCTCCTCCACCTCCCGGGACAGACTGGCCCGCTCGTATTCCAGTTCCGCGCGCTCCTTTTCCATCGACTGCTGCAACACCTCGCGCACGGATTCCACAAAGTAGGAAAGCGCCAGGACCACCGCATAGCTGACCAGAAACCTCGCCGCGAATTCCACCGGGTAGTCATTCACAAAGGCGAACGGAAGTATTCCGGACATGATCACGAAAGCCGCGGCATAAAGCGCCAGGACCCAGGCCAGGCCCTCCCGCCGGCCAAGGAGGAAAAACGAAAGGAAGGGAAAAACAAAAGACCATACGGCGTAGGAATGGTGCGCTCCGCCATAGACCAGTGCATAGGTGAAGACAACGGCGCCAAGGCCCACGGTGACGCGGTAGGCGACCTCCGGCCGCCTGCCCGCGTGCACGTACCACGCCGCCACGCATATGAAGCCGCCAACCAGAAACAGGCCCGCCGTCTGAAAATACAGGCCCCGGAAGGCATTCACCACGCCGAACAGCACCATGACCGGCACGCCCACCAGGGTGAAAAGGGACAGCAGCATCCTTTTGCGAACCGCGTCGAAATCGCGGTCCGGAGCCCCGGGCAACGGAAGGAAACGAAGCCGTGAACCCGACCCGGCCCGCCCGGAAGCCGCCTGCTCCTGCTGCACGTGGCTCATACGAACGCTGATTCCGTTCCCCCGCACGCATGTTCAGAGCCGCGGAGATCTGACACACCGTTAACAATTTCGGAGCCCGGACCGCCCATCCAGGTCGGGAGCGGACCGAACCCGTGGACAGCCGACTGAGGCGGATTCGGGAAAGATCGCCCGAAAACCATGGCTGCGCATGAGACTCCAGCATCGTTGGCGGGACCGCCGTGCCGGTGCGAACCGGGATTTTCAATCATTGCCCACACACTTTCACTCATTCCCGAGTCCGTGCTCCTGAATTCGTGTCGAATATTTTGAATGACCCATGAAACGCCTCATTATACCGGCGCCCCGTACGTTTCCGCATGGATTTGCGGATTCACCCGGTGGGTGAAAGGATTTTTCGGCCCGCGGCCGCGGTACAGCCGGCGGTCCTCTTTTTCGCCTCTCCACTGCGTGAGACCGCTCACCGATTCAGATCATTGCCCATGCACAAAGATCCCGTTGGCCACGACTTCCGTAATCTGTTCCGTGGCCGCGTCGATGTCCACCTCGACCCCGCCCTGTCCGTTGCGCCCGAAATAGAAATACGCGCATCGCAACACCGCCCCGGCCAGCATGTTGGCCGCCAGTTCCATGTCCAGGTCATCCCGCACGTGCCCGTTGTTCCTGCCCAGCATGAGGTCGTTGGTGATGATGACGGTGATGCGCTCCTCGAACCGGGTGATGACCGCGTCGAAATGCGGTGGCAACCCCAGCCCCACGCGCAGCAGGGTATTGCAGATGTCGGGGTCCCCGGCGAAAAACAGCAGCGTGGTCCGTATCCGAAACCGCAGGTAGTCCATGGCGGTGATGCTGCCGAGGTCCAGTTCCCTTACCGCCTCGCTCACCATGTCCTCGTACTTTTTCAGGTAACCCTCCAAAAGCACGGAGAACAGGTCGTCCTTGTTCTTGAAATACTGGTATATGGTGCCACGGGCCACGCCCGCGGCCTCCATGATGTCCGAAATCTGCGTCTGGTAATATCCCTTGTCCGAAAACAGGGCCTTCGCGTATTGCAGGATCATGTCCCTGCGTTCCTCACGTTTCATTTTCCGTGCCAACCTCATGTGCGGCGTGTGCGGCCCGTGGGGCCGGATATTTCCCGGCCGGAATTTGTCCGGTCTCTTCAGAACGCACCGATATGGCGCGCCAATACAGGGAGAGGTACCACGAAATCCGAGTTAACACAAGAAGTTGCAGAGGAAAAGCCCCGGATTTTGGGGGAAACTTTTGCCGAACGGCGAATTCCGGAGGTCGAAACATGACGGCGTTTCAGGCCAAAACCGCAGCGCGCCTCTCGAACAGGCAAATCCACGCCCGCCGGGGCCGGTTCCTGTTCGTGTCGAAGTGTCCGGCGCGAATCCACCGGATCTCGAAGAACGACTCCACGGCCTCCGTAATCTCGGATGCGGACAGCCTGGGAGGTCCGGGACCCTCCCCCTTTTCGTCACGGCTGCCGGAAAGGGACAGCCACGGGGCGCCGGGTTCCAGCCACCGGGCCAGGTTCTCCGCCAGGCGGGTCCGGTCCTCGGGAAAATCGTACGAGTGCAGGCAACCCCGGTCGTAGGCGAAACTGTAGGGCGCGCCCGGAGGCGTGGCCGGGTCCAGCGCGTCGGCCACGGCGAACACGGCGTCGACCCCGTGTTCCCTGGCGCGTTCTTCCGCCATGCGTACGGCGGTCCTGGAGATGTCGATGCCCGTGACGGCGAAACCCTGTTCCGCCATCCACACCGAGTCCGAACCCGTGCCGCAGCCAATGTCCAGGGCGGCGCAGGGAGGCACCGGCACCTCGCGCACGTTGGCGATCAGGTTGTTGTCCGGCCTGCCCAGGTCCCAGGGAGTGTCCCCCCGGTCGTACCTGTCCCGCAGGACGTCTTCCCACCATTCGGCACACATTGCGATGCTCCTGATGTTGCTTTTTGTCCGGAAGAAGTCTCCCGGCCCCGATTCGACCATCATAGCGACAAATCGCCGTTTTGCAACCGGTGACATGGAATGCGCTTTCCCGCCCAGGGCAGACGGTTGGCCACGGATGCGCGATCCTGGTCTGTTGACGGCCGCCGTACAGGGACTTTCCCCGGTAAAAACATCCTGGACCCACCCCGGTTTCAATCGCGGGTGATGTTGTTTTTTCCACCCCCTGAATCCGTGAGCGGTCTCAGGTGGTGCGGAAGCAAGGAAGAGACCTGCCGGCTGTACTGAAGTACGCCGGCCGGGCGCTGACGCCGCGGACACGCCGCATGAGGCCGCCCCGGAGGGCGAAAAATCCTTTCACCCACCGGGTGAAAGGAAGATTTGTTCAGGAACACGCAAAAAATGCGATTTTTGGGGCCTTGAAAGTTTTTTCAATATTTTCGTCACGGATTCAGGCACCTGTTTGCGGCGAAGCCCGGTTTGTTCTTGACAAGGCCGGGAGCATGGCGTACAAGTGTACGCTCATGTGTAAAGACATGCGTTGATACATGTGTCGGCAGAGGCCCCCCACCAATCACTACCCATTCCCACGCAGGGAGAAAACCATGCTTACCAAAAAACTCGTCAAACCCGTCGCCAAAACCCTGATGGGCGCCATCGTCGCCATGGCCAGCGACCCGTCCATGAAACCGCTTGCTCACCAGACACCCCAAAGCGGAGAGGAAACAGCCGTCACCAACTGCAGGCTGGTGGACGTCGCAAGCGGCCGGATCCTGAACGACGCCACGGTGGTCATCCGCGACGGCGCCATACAAAACATCGCCCGGGGTCCGGCGCCCGAGCATCTCCAAGGGCGTGCCCTGGACCTTGGAGGGCGCTACGTCCTGCCCGGACTGATCGACGGTCACTGCCACATCAGCGTGTCCAGCACCTTTTCCATTCTGCCCACCATTGGGGACGCCGTACGGAATTTTCGACAGATTCGCGGCCAGTGGCCCGCCAGCGTGGAGGCGGGCGTTACCACGGTGCGGGACACGGGCTCCTTTCCACTGATGCTCAAAGGCCTGGTGCAGGACGTGGAAAGCGGCAAACTCAAGGGGCCAAGGGTGTTTCACTGCAACTCCATTCTGAACGTCAAGGGATCCCACCCCGACATTCCACCCCACCACATCAATCCCCTGGCCAAACCGGCTTCCACGGTGATGGGTTCCATCGGAGCGGACTTTCGTTCCGACAGGGAACTCGTGCCGACCCTTGAAAAAAACCTTCCGGGCGCCTCGTTCATCAAGCTCACCGTGGACCGCCATTCCACGTTCCAGGGCAAGGGGCCCATCCCGGTGTACACGGACCGACAGCTTCGCGTGATTTTCGATTTCGCCGAATCCCACGGCCTTCCGGTTTCCTGCCACTGCGCCACCGGCTGGGGCCTGAAGAGGATGCTGGACTACCCGGTCCATTCCTTCGAGCACATGGTGTCGGACGTCAGGCTGCCCGACGACGTCATACAGACCCTCGCGGACAGGAATATCTCCGTCGTTCCCACCATGAGCCTGGGCTCGACCTACGTTGTCGACGGCATCCGCGCGCTCGTCGGGGAACAATGGCTCACCGATTTCGTGGAAAACGAAATCGGGCTGGCGAACGCCTACCTGAAAAACGTCCCGGCGCACCACTGCGATCCCAAAATCCATGCCGCGAGCCTGAAGCGGATGGGCCTGTACACCAGACTGGCCAGGGGGCTCCATTCCGGAAGGCGGTTGTACCTGCCGGACGCCGTCAATTACGTGCGGATCCTGTCAACCGGCGCGGACAATCTTCTCAGGATGCGTGACGCGGGCGTGAACATCGGCTGCGGCATGGACGCGGGAATGCCCCTGGTCTATTTCGGGGCGCTCTACCGGGAAATCGGGCTTCTGGGCAGAATCGGCCTCACTAACCTCGAGGCCCTGCGGACCGCCACCATCAACAACGCCCGAATCCTCGGCGGAGAAAACATCCTTGGTTCCGTGGAACCGGGCAAGCTGGCCGATCTGGTGGTTGTCGACAAAAACCCTCTGGAAGACCTGTCAGCGCTGGAAAAACCGGTTCTCGTAATGAAGGAGGGACGGGTGGAGCACGCTCTTTTGCGCGCAGGCAATCCGGCGCGTCCTTATCGAATCCAGGCCGGGCCGGACATGGAGATGGCCTCACAGGCTACGGCCGCCATGTAGACCGTTGAGAAACTCATGACCCGCGGCCTGCTCAGAACCATGAGATCAAGCCACGCAAAATCCCGGGGAGATTGGCGCCTGAATCCGTGAGCGGTCTCAGGTGGTGCGGAAGCAAGGAAGAGACCTGCCGGC
>JBKHBM010000055.1:0-30264 GCA_046542385.1 Desulfatibacillaceae bacterium
GTAGGGCCGGCTGCGGGGAAAAGGCGGAATCAGTAGGACAGCCATGCCCAAAATCAGCCGAAATTGGCTGGGAAGATCTCATGATGCCACCATAGGCTCCCATATGGGCACTTTTTTAAGCCCAAACCCACGCCTTCGCAATGATGCGCGCGGGTTTTGAAAGTAGCTCATATGGTTGCTCTTTCGAATTCTGCCATGGGCGAAGTAAAACTTTGTAAACATGATCCGAAAATCAATGCCTCATAAATGGACATTTGCTCCCCGATTCCGCAAGAATGCCTATGGCTGGCGCTCCCGGACGCCGGTGAAGCGGGTCAGGGAGGCGGTTTCCGAAATCAAAAAGGTGGCCCGCAAGGATCCTGTACTCGGGGCCGAGGGTGCCGTACTTTTCCTTGAAAAGGTTGCGCCCGCCATCGAGCATGTGGACAGTTCATCTGGCGCCATAGGGACCGCTGTGTACAAAGCCATTGAATCCCTGGCGCCGATCATCGCCAATGCTCCCGCCAGTGATGAACAAAGGGACAAGTGGCTGGACCGGCTCTGGGAAGCGTTCATGGCCGAGGGAATTGGCTACCTCGACAATCTTGGCGGCCACTGGGGCGAGATGTGCGCCACACCCCAACACGCCTCCCGCTGGGCGGATGATTTCATCGGCATCGTTCGGGAATCCTTTTCGTCGCACGAGGTCTTTCGCTACTTCAAGGGCACCACGGCCTGCCTGAGCGCGCTGTATCACGCCGGCAGATACCAGGAACTATTGGACCTCCTGGAACTGCCCAAGCGCAGGTCCTGGCCGGACCACATTTGGGGCGTGAAGGCGCTCGTGGCCATGGGTAAAAAGGCAGTGGCCCTGCGGTATGCCGAGCAATGCAGCGACGGCTTTCATTGCCGCGGGGGCATCGCCGGCAAGTGCGAGGAAATCCTGCTCTCCAGCGGGCTCGCGGAGGAGGCATACCAGCGGTACGCGATTGCGGCGAATCAGAAGATGACCTATCTCGCCACTTTCCGGGCCATTGCCAAAAAGTACCCGGCGAAAAATCCGGAAGAAATCCTCGCTGACCTCGTCGCGAGCACACCCGGGGAGGAGGGGAAGTGGTTCGCCGCCGCGAAATCCGCCGGGCTTCTCGACGAAGCACTATCCCTTGCCAAGGCCCCCCGATGCGATCCCAAAACCGTGATCCGGGCGGCCAGGGACATGGAGGAAAGCCATCCCGAATTCTCCATGGAATTCGGCCTTGCCGCCCTGCTCGGGATCGCCAACGGGTACGGCTATGAGATAGACAATCTGGATGTCCTGCGGGCCTATGGCCATGCCTTGTCGGCCGCCGGGAAACTGGGTCGGAAAGAGGAAGTCATGGAGCGCATTCGCGCCATTGCCGAGGGTGGGCATTCCTCGTCCGGTTTCGTCAAGAAGGTTCTCGGTATCCGGCTCGATTGGTGAGAAGGGGAGGCGCCATGCTTGAAGAGGTGAAAATTCGCCGGGGTATGCTGAAAATCATGGCTCTTCATGAGAGCAGGTTCGCATTAGTCGGATGAGCCTCATGAAAGATCTTTCCGGCGCGCTCATTCGATAGTGGACTCGACTGGCGCGCCTCCTCTCAAAGAGATGGGCGCTCCCTGCTCGCCCACGGCTCGTACAGCCAGATCGTCCACGCGGATTCCGGGTGGTCGAACCTTTTCAGCAGCCGCAACCCCGACCTTTCCGGCTTGATGATCCTGTGAGCGGACAGGATGTACTCCCCTCCATCGAAACGGTTATTGCCCTCCCGGGCAGTGCGTATCCCGCCTTGACCATATTGATTCATGGTCAGGATGTTTTCCGATCACCCCAGTTTCTCATTTACCCTTTGGCCGCACTCCCGGGCTTCCCGCACTGTCCGTTCCACCAGTTCCGCCACCGTGGGCGTATCCTCTATGATTCCGGTGACCTGTCCCAGCAGCATCACGCCACGGTCCGCGTCCCCCTTGTCCATGGCCAGCATTAGGGGCCGGTAGGCGTTGGCAAGGCGCGCGAGCGCCAGTGCCTGGCGCAGGCCCACCACCAGAAGCCCCATGCACATCTTCCACCAGGGAAGGCCATAGGCCCGGGCCGCCTCACGGGAGCTGAAAAATGCCCGCAACAGGACGAACCGGCTGTTCACGAGCCTGTCCGCCCCCGGAGAGCGCATCACGCGGCACGGCAACCCGTCCACCTTCTCCGAATACATGGTGTCATGAACCGTCTTCTCCCGGGACATCTCCTTCATCCGCTCGTGGATGGGGCTCTCCCGCGTGTTCATGAACCTCGTACCCATGGCCACCGCCTCCGCGCCGATGGCCAACGCCGCGGCAAGACCCCTGCCGTCCGCGAATCCACCCGCCGCTATCACCGGTATGTCGACCTTGTCGGCGATGCCCGGCACCAGCACCAGGGACGTGACCTCGCCTCCGTGGGCGGCCGCCTCGTGACCCGTTACCAAAAGGGCGTCAGCCCCATCCCGGGCCGCGGCGATAGCGTGCTTCTGCGTGGTGACGGTGGCGATCACCTTGCCGCCGTATTCGTGCACCGCCTCGCAGATCCAGTCGCCCTTGCCCAGGGAGTAGTTGATCACCGGCACCTTCTCCTCGAACAGCACCGTGGCCTTTTTCGCGGAACCCGGCACCAGAAGCGGCACGTTGGCGCCAAAGGGCTTGTCCGTCAATTCGCGAATCCTTTGCACCGCC
Organism: Desulfatibacillaceae bacterium; assembly: GCA_046542385.1. Classification (GTDB taxonomy): domain Bacteria; phylum Desulfobacterota; class Desulfobacteria; order Desulfobacterales; family Desulfatibacillaceae; genus JBKHBM01. The sequence continues at coordinate 2,704 of JBKHBM010000055.1, forward strand.
CCGCGCATCTGGTCGAATCCCAGATCGCCCGTCGCCAGAATCCCCAGTCCGCCCGCGTTGCACACCGCGGCCACCAGTTCCGGCGTGCTGATTCCGGTCATTCCCGACAGCACGATGGGAACCTCGATCCCGAACATCTCCGTTATCCTCGTTTTCATGCAGGTCCTCCGGACAGGCCACGGGCGGCCGTTCGTTTCCGCATTTCAGCACAAAACCGGAAAACCGTCCCGTGCGGCCGCAACAGCCTGATATTTCATTCCATAATCGAACAAACACCCTGAAACGTTCCGGCTCTGTTTATCGTTCATCAGCGAACTTCTGTCAATGCCCGGGGCAGAGAAACCCGACACATTTGCACGATTCCGCGCCGCAACCTATTTGACTACCCGCAACGACCGGGGTCTCTTTGCTCTGATTGTCCGAACAATGGCAGCAAAACTTTTTTCCGGCCAAAATCGTTTGCAATCAAACAACAGGAGTGATAAAAATAGAGCGATCATTCGGTTTTTGCCCCTTGACGCAACCATACCGTGCCGCGGGCACGGTTCAAAGTTTCCCGGAAAGGTATGAATTATGACCCCGAATCCACTGCACACCATCATGGCTCCCAAATCCGTGGCCGTAGTGGGAGCGAGCAACAATCCGTCCAAGATGGGCACGCTCCAGGCCCTGAACATGGCTCATTGCGGCTTCCCCGGTGAGATAATGCCCGTGCATCCCACCGAGGAGACCGTTCTTGGCAAAAAAACGTACAAGCACATAGCGGACCTTCCTTACGCGCCCGAACTGGGCATGCTCGTGGTACCGACCAGACTGGTGCCCGAGATGATCGACGAATTCGGCAAAATCGGCACCCGGCACATGATCATCATCAGCGCGGGCTTCAAGGAAACCGGCGAGGAAGGCAGGGAACTTGAAGCCGAGATAAACGCGCTGGCCGAAAAACACGGCATCCGTTTTCTTGGCCCCAACTGCATGGGCGTCATGAACACGCACCATCCCTTCAACGCGACAGTGGCGCCCTGGACCGAGCCTGCCGGGTATTTCTCCCTGGCCTCCCAGAGCGGCACGTACATCGCCCAGACCCTGAGCCTGCTGAAGCGCGCCGGCGTGCGCTTCTCCAAGGCCATCAGCGTGGGCAATGAGGCCGCCATCGACCTCGTTGACTGCCTGGAGTACCTGGGCGAGGACCCGGAAACCCGCGCCATCGGCCTGTACATCGAATCCATCCGCCGGGCGGACAAGTTTTTGGAGGCCGCCAGGAGAATCAGCCGCGAAAAACCCATCGTGGCCCAATACGTGGGTGGCACCGGCTCGGGCGCGCGCTCCGGCGCGAGCCACACGGGTGCGCTGGCCAGCCCGGACTACGTGTATGACGGCCTGTTCGAGCAGGCCGGGATCATCCGCGTGTCCACCATCGAGGAGGTGTACCGGATCGGCAATGCCATGGCCAACCAGCCGCCGATGCGGGGCAACCGAGTGGCCATTCTCACCAACTCCGGAGGCCCGGGCACGGCCATGGCCAACGTGTGCGACTACGAGGGCCTGGAGATGCCCTTGTTTTCCGATGGATTACAGGCGAAGATCCGGGAGATGATCCCGCCGCACGCCAGCGCGAAGAATCCGGTGGACCTGACCTTCCACCTGGGCATGGAGACCATGGCGGAGAAAATCCCGGAGTTGTTGTTCAACTCGGACGAGGTGGACGGCATCCTGATCCATGGAATCATGGACACCGGATGGGCGGAAATCGCGTGGCCCCTGTTCAACAAGGCCTTTGGTGTACCCAAGGAGGAAATGTACGACATGATGCGCGCCGACCTGTCCCGGCTCAGGGAACTGGCGGGAGGAGGAGGCAAGCCCCTGTGCTTTTCATCGTTCATGGACGAAAAGGTCGACCACGCCACACAAACCTGCCACGAGGCGGGCATCCCCGTATTCGATTCACCGGAAAAGGCGGCCCGCGCCATGGGCGCCCTGTACAGGCACCATGTGGTCCGCTCCCGCCCGGCTGACGAAGCCCCGGCCCTGGGCGAGCCTCCCGCCGAGGCTGCCCGGATCATGGCCGAAGCGGGCGACGGTCCCATGGACGAACACGCGGCCAAAAGGGTGCTCGCGGCCCACGGCGTCCCGGTGTGCCGGGAAGCCCTGGCGGAGAGCGAGGACGCGGCGGTCCGGGCGGCATCGGAAATCGGATATCCCGTGGTGGTCAAGGCCTGCACCCCGGACATCACCCACAAGACGGAGATGGGCCTCGTGAAGGTTGGAGTACGCGACGAGGCGAGCGTGCGCGAGGCGTTTTCCGCGATCCGGAAAAAGGCCGGCGACGTGCCCGTGCTGGTGTGCGAGATGGTGGAGTTCGACCGGGAATTCATGGCCGGAATGGCCCGCTTCCCGGGGTTTCCTCCATGCATCCTGTTCGGCCTTGGCGGCGTGTACACGGAGGCTCTGAAAGACCGCGCCCTGCGACTCGCCCCGTTGTCGAAAAGCGAAGCCCGGGACCTCGCCACGGCCATCAAAAGCCGGGATCTTCTGGGAGCATGGCGCAACATGCCGCCCGTGGACATGGACGCACTGGAAAGCCTGCTGATGGCCGTGGGCCAGGCAGCCCTGCACTTCCCGCAAATACGGGAGATGGACCTGAACCCCATCTGCATCGCCAATGGCAGGCCAGTGGTCGTGGACGCCCTGTTCGTGTTATAACAGGCTGTGGATTCACGATATTTCAAGCGGGCTGTCAAAAAGGAAAAGGCGGGCCAAGACGGAAAGACAGAAATGCGAAAGGCGGATTTTTGTCCGCGCTTGGCGCGGATGCCTCCGGCGGGTCGCTTTTGAAAAAGCTCCGCAAAACTTGTTGGATGGCCTACCTGACGGCCGGCGTATAGCTTCAGACGGACTCCGATCTCATTCGCAGGGGCACGGCGTGCCGTGCCCGATATAATCTGTTTCCTTTTTCCTCAACGCGCCCCAAGGGGCGCTACAGGTTCAGGCCGGAAGGCCACCATCCTGCCAAAACACGCCCCTACTCCGACTTCAGGGCGATGTCGTCATACCACGCCCGGGCAAATTCACCCGTGTCGTCCGTGTCCGTCATCACCGCCACCGCGCCCCCCTTGGGAGGATCCCCGCCGAAACAACGGCGGTAATCCTCGACGAGGTTGCGGCGTTCGCTCACCCACCGGCCCGCTTGTTCGTCCCCGGTTTCCACGGCGATCATCATGGCGTTGTCCGTGTAGGCGTTTGGCAGCACCTCGTCCTTTTCCAGGTGGTTCGCCCAGATGTAGTTGATGGCTTTGGTGCGCCAGAACCAGGTGGAAGGAAACACCACGTAGACCCTGGCGGCGTAGTCGTCCCCCTCTTTGGTGCGTGCGTTCCCCTTTTCGATGATGCCGTCAATCTTCCAGGACCATGCAAGCCAGGGATACTCTTTCGGATCGAACTCGACCTTGTAGTACATCCCGCTTGCCGAGTCGTCGGCACGAGCAGACAGGCATTTCCTGCCGTCCTTTTGCACCACCTCGTATGCGGTATGCCCGTCAAAGGATTTGTTCTTCCAGCCGGAATCGAGTCCGTCCTCGAAATCGTCAATGACCAGGGTTGCGGCAAGGGCCGCGGAGGCAATGGCCAGCAGGACGGTTGCGCAGACAATGGTTTTTCGCATGGCGAGTCTCTTTCGGAGGGGGGAGGCATCAGGATCGTCGGGGTTCATGGTTTTCAGGGCACGGGCGGCTCCTGCAGGCGTCACGTTGGAGGGCTGCGACCGACGCCATACACCTGGACCCCGGCCTTCGCCGGGGCGACGAAAGAGGGTTCCGTTGCTAGGGAACGGGGACCGTGCCAGTGTCCATTAACCGGTGAAGGAGCGGCCCGGAGGGGCCGTACGGTTTCAGCCCGAAGGTTCAGCTCCGGGTGAAAAAGGGCGCGGCGCGTCCTGGTCCCGTGAACGGGGGCTGACCGGTTTCACAAACAGGGCTATTCCCTTCCATCCCCGCCGCCTTCATACACCGCCACCAGCTTTCGCACGGCGGCGGTAGCGGCCATGTCGCCATCGGCGACCGCCTGTTCCACCTCCGGGAGCATCTGCCTGACTCCCTCATGCGCGCTGAACCGGTTCATGAGATACTGCTGCAGCATGGTGTGGACCCACTCCACGATCTGGTCGCGACGCCGCTTTTCCAGCACACCGGAATCCGTGCACACCTTGCGAAACTCCCGGATCACGTCCCATATCTCCTCGATGCCCGTACCCATGAGGGCGCTGCACGTGTAAGCGTGGGTCTCCCAGCCCTCGGTGGCGGGACGCAGGTAATGAAGGATGCGGTCCAGCTCCTGGCGCGCCGCCTCCGCGCGGGGCTTGTTGTCGCCGTCCGCCTTGTTCACCAAAATGGCGTCGCACAGTTCCATGATGCCGCGCTTCATGCCCTGCAACTCATCCCCCGCGCCCGCGATCAACACCAGGAGGAAGAAGTCCACCATGGAACGGACCGTGGTCTCGCTCTGGCCAACACCCACGGTCTCCACCAGGATCACGTCATACCCGGCCGCCTCGCACACCAGCATGGTCTCCCGGCTTTTCCGGGCCACCCCGCCCAGGACGCCACCGGAGGGAGACGGACGGATGAAGGCGTTGGGGTGCCGACTCAACCCGGCCATGCGGGTCTTGTCGCCCAGGATGCTGCCCCGGGTCACGGAGCTTGTGGGGTCCACGGCCAGCACGGCCACCTTGTGCCCCTGTTCGCACAGGAAGGTGCCCAGGGCTTCTATGAAGGTACTCTTCCCCGCGCCGGGAACTCCGGTGATGCCCACACGCATGGAATTGCCGGTTTTCGGCAGCAATTCCCTGAGCATTGCCTGGGCTGTTTCAATGTGCGTGGGGGAATTGCTCTCCACGAGGGTGATGGCCCGCGCCAGCACGGTCCTGTCCCCGCGGCCGACCCCCTCCACGTAGTCCTCCACGGTGAGGTTGCGCCGTTTCGGAGTTTTCGGGGAATCCACGCCACCGGCGCAGGAGATGCGGTTCTTTTCGGCCTTGCCCCCCTCCAGGTAACTGGAGGCGAAGCCTTCCTTTCCTTCCTCGACCCATTCGGGCCGCCTGGGCTTGTCGTCGCTCACGGGTTTCGCCTCCGCGCGGCCGAAGCTGGCCGCCTGGGTGCTTTCACGGGTTCCGTATCCGAACAGACCGGGGGAGAGCCGCTTCGACCCTCCCCCGGAAGTGTTTTCCTTATTTGCCTCTGCGTCAAGGCCTTTTCCGGGGCCTGTGCGGCCTCGGGGCGTCAGGCCCTGCGTTCGATCTCCTCGATGACCTTCTGCGCGGCCACCGGAATCACGGTGCCCGGACCGAAGATCAGGCTGGCTCCGTGGGAACGGAGGAAATCGTAGTCCTGGGCCGGGATGACGCCGCCCACGATCACCACGATGTCCTCGCGGCCCAGTTTCTTCAGTTCCTCCACCAGCACGGGCAGCAATGTCTTGTGCCCGCCGGCCAGGGAACTCATGCCGATGGCGTGGACGTCGTTTTCCACGGCCATCTGCGCAGCTTCCCTGGCGGTCTGGAACAGGGGGCCGATGTCCACGTCAAAGCCGAAGTCCGCGAAGGAACTGGAGATGACCTTGTACCCCCGATCGTGGCCGTCCTGCCCCAACTTGGCCACCATGATGCGGGGACGGCGCCCCTCCTTCCGCTCGAACGCGTCGGTCATCTCGCGGACGCGCCGGACTTCCTCGTCCTCGCCGAACTCCGCGCTGTACACGCCGGACACGGAGCGGGTGAGGGCCTTGTGCCTGCCCCAGACCTTTTCCAGGGAGTCGGAAATCTCGCCCACGGAGGCACGGGCCCGGGCCGCTTCCACGGCCAGTTCCAGGAGGTTGCCCTCCCCGGTGTCCGCGGCTTTGGTAAGGGCTTCCAGCGTCTGGCGCACCCTGGTCTCGTCGCGTTCGCCGCGCAGTCTGTCCAGGCGACTCAGCTGGGACTGGCGCACGGCGGTGTTGTCCACCTCCAGGACCTCCATCGGGTCCTCGTGTTCCGGCTGGAACCTGTTGAGACCCACGATGGATTCCTTGCCCGAGTCGATCTTGGCCTGCCTGCGCGCGGCAGCTTCCTCGATGCGCATCTTGGGCAGCCCGGTCTCGATGGCCTTGGCCATGCCGCCCAGCTCGTCGATCTCCTGGATGTGGGCCCAGGCGCGCTGGAGTATGGCATGGGTCAGGAACTCCACGTAGTAGGAGCCGGCCCATGGGTCCACGATCTTGACGATGCCCGACTCGTCCTGCAACTGCAACTGTGTGTTCCGGGCGATGCGCGCGGAAAAATCCGTGGGCAGTGCGATGGCCTCGTCAAGGGAGTTGGTGTGCAGGGACTGGGTGTGGCCCAGCACGGCGGCCATGGCCTCAATGCATGTGCGGGCGACGTTGTTGTACGGGTCCTGCTCGGTGAGACTCCATCCCGACGTCTGCGTATGGGTCCTCAGCGCCATGGACTTGGGGTTCTGCGGATCGAACTGCTTGATGAGCTTGGCCCACAACAGTCGGCCCGCCCGCAGTTTGGCCACCTCCATGAAATGGTTGGTTCCCGTGCCCCAGAAAAAGGACAGGCGCGGCGCGAACTTGTCCACGGACAGCCCGGATTCCACGCCGGTCCGCACGTACTGCAGGCCGTCCGCCAGGGTGTAGGCCAGCTCGATGTCCGCCGTGGCTCCGGCTTCCTGCATGTGGTAGCCCGAGATGGAGATGGAGTTGAATTTGGGCATCTCGGAGCTGGTGTACTTGAAGATGTCCGCGATGATCCGCATGGAGGGCTCCGGCGGATAGATGTACGTGTTGCGGACCATGTACTCCTTGAGGATGTCATTCTGGATGGTTCCCGTGAGCTGCTCGTGGGAAACCCCCTGTTCCTCGGCCGCGACGATGTAGTACGCCATGACTGGCAGCACCGCGCCGTTCATGGTCATGGACACGGACATCTCGTCCAGCGGAATCCCGTCGAACAGGATCTTCATGTCCAGGATCGAGTCCACGGCGACCCCCGCCTTGCCCACGTCGGAAACCACCCGCTCGTGGTCCGAGTCGTAGCCACGGTGGGTGGCGAGGTCGAACGCGATGGACAGACCCTTCTGTCCCGCCGCCAGATTCCTGCGGTAGAACGCGTTGGACTCCTCGGCCGTCGAAAACCCGGCATACTGGCGCACGGTCCAGGGACGCACGATGTACATGGTGGGATACGGCCCGCGCAGGTAGGGCGGGATACCGGAGAGATACCCCATGTGCTGGACCTCGTCGTACACCTTGTCCGTGTACAGCGGTCCCACCTCGATCTGCTCATTGGTGAGCCAGTTCAGATCGGCGCCCTCTCCCGCTGCCTTGTCCACGGCCTTTTGCCACTCGGCGCGGCCGGCGTCCGACTTCCTTACCTCATATGGAATGGTGGTGAAATCCGGTGACTTACTCATGTTCAACCCCGTACTTTTTCTGCAGGTTCGTGAGCATCTCGAGGCAATTGGCCCGAATGTGAATCCAGTCGTCCACGCCGGCCTGTCTGTAGGTCTCGGCCAGTTCGTCGGACGCGGGCTTGCCCGCCAGGATGACCGTCATCTCGCCGTCGCCGTCCTTGATGGCCCTGGCAAGGTCGGGCACTATCCCGGGATAGGCCTTGTCCGTGGAGCAGATGACGGCTATGCGCGCGCCGGAGGCCAGCGCGGCGTCCGCGGCTTCCTTCGGCGTGGAGAACCCGTTGTTGGTCAGCACCTCGAAACCTCCCACCTGGAAGAACCCGGTGGAGAAGTCGGCGCGGGCCTTGTGCTGGGGAATGGGGCCCATGTTGGCCAGGAAAACCTTGACCATGCCACCGGCCTTTTCCTCGTGGTCCTTGGCCGCTTCGCGCAGCTTCTCGTAAGGCTCGGCCGCGCGGTGGGTGCGCACCGGGATGACGGTGGGCGACTGGGTGTTGCCGAACACGGCCGCGGCCAGTTCGCCCAGGGTGGCGCCTTCCACAGCGGCGCCGGCTCCCAGCGCAACCACGTCGGCGGAGGCCTTGTTTGCGCCGGCCAGGGCTCCCACCTGGTCCGCCGCTTTCCCGGGGGAAACGTCCTTTTCGCGCTCCGCCTTGATGGCGGCGTGGTCCAGGGGCCGGGGCTCGATCTTTTTCTCCTGCACGTTGGCGTACATGTTCGTGCCCACGATCACGTCCTTGCGGGTGGAAAAGCCGGCCAGCTTCTTCTTGGCCGTTTCCTCGCACGCCTGCTGGGGCAGATTGCTCTGGAGGGCCTTCAGCATGCCGCCTTCCGCCTCCACGCCCTGAAAAATCTCCCAGGCCTTTTTGCCGACCTGCTCGGTGAGCTTTTCCACGGCAAAGGAGCCGCCGGACTGGTCCACCGGCCGGGTGAAATGGCATTCGTCCTGCAAAATGATCTGCACGTTCCGGGAAACCCTGCGGGAAAACTCGTCAGGGATGCGCACCGGCTCGTCGAAGTGGGCCACGTGCATGCTGTCTGCGCCGCCCATGGCTCCGGCAAACGCTTCCACCGTGTTCCGGAGCATGTTCACGTAAGGATCGCACACCGTCTTGGTCCACTGGGAGGTGCGGCAGTGGATGCGCATCTTGCGCGCCTCCTCTCCGCCGCCGAAGGCCTCCACGATCCGGCACCATACAATACGGGCGGCGCGCAGCTTGGCGATCTCCATGAAGAAGTTGCGGCCTGCGGCAAAGACGAAGCGGATCTGTTTCGCCGCGTCGTCCACGGGCACGCCCCGTTCGGTCATGGCCCGGAGATATTCCACGGCCGTGGCCGCGGCGTAGGCCAGCTCCTGCGTGGCCGAGGCGCCGGCGTTGTGGTACACGGCGCCGTGGATGAGCACGCTCTGCAGGTCCGGGGCGTTGTCCTTCGCCCACAGGGCGTATCCGGCCATGGCGTCGTACGCCGCCTCGATGGAACAGGGCAGCCTGCCGTCACGCGCCAGCACGGACAAGGGATCGGCGCCGATGACGCCCCTGAGCGCGGAGGCGTCCCTGCCCTTTCCCCTGGCCCATGCAGCGAACAGGGCGGCCACCGGCGCCGCGACCGCTCCGGTGCACACGTGCAGGGGCACCGTCTCCGGGTCCACCGAGGCCAGAGCCTTCACCAGATCCCCGGCCGTGGCCAGGGACATGCCGCCACGGCCCACGTCGTCCGCGTCCGCGTCCATGGGGTTCACACCCGCCCGGGTGGCCGCGTCCAGCTTCAGCGCCACCGCCGTCTGTCCGCGGGGCAGATCATAGGCCAGCGCTTTGTCCACGTCCTCGGGCAGGGCATAGGGCACCTCCTGGCAGATGAGCCAGGGCTTGACCAGGTATCCCTCGGGTCTGGTGCCCCGGACGTAGGGAGCGAAGCCGGGCATTGTGCCCAGATGCGCCACGTCCTCCACGCCTTCCCTGGTGTACATGGGCTCCAGCGTGATGTCCTCGTAGGTTTTCGTGAATACCTTCTTCTCGAAAGGCGCGCCCTTCAAGCTGGCTATGGCGGCCTCCTTCCACTCCTCGTAGGTTGGCGCGGAGAACTCGCTGAACAGGTTCTCGTACCGCGAGCCTCCTGTCTCGGTTGCCGTGTTGTCAGCCATGTCCCACTACTCCGTTCGCTTTTCTGGTTAACATCATGTCGCCGACGGTGTCCCCACACCCGTCGACGAAAAACTCCATCATTCGATGGAACCGTTTGATGGAGAATCTATGTACACTCTCAAAAAACCCTTTTCAAGAGGAAACGGCAATTGATTACCCCAAAATCCCCAAAACACCGTTCACAACCGCTGAAAACCCTCTCTCGCGGCCGGGATGGACCGTTTTTTCCGGCCCGCCCGGCGGGCCGTCCGGTGCACGGCCCCGCGCCGCCCCGGACCGGGTTGTCGGAAAAGGGAGGGACGACGCCCGGCAAGACGGGAAAGATTTCATGATGATGGGAGCCCGGGGGAGGAGTCCACGTTCACACAGGTCGCGCGGACGTGCGCTTCGCGTTGTCGTGAGGGTTTTTCCGCGGTGGACGCGATCGGCCGCACCCACCGCGGTTTCTTCGAACAGTCTGTGGCTCAGGGTTCCACGGCGCGGTCGCCCAGGTTGCCGTACCGGTGGTAGTTGTTGGAGATGGCCTGTTCCTGGATGTACTGCAGCAACTCCAGCCTGCCCTCCATGTACACCGGGGTGCGGGAGATGTAAAAACCGATTTCCGCCGCCTGTTTGTACACGACATCGGGAACCCTGTCCGGCGCCGCGTACCTTATGCGATGTATTTTCGGCATGATGGCCAGCAGTTGCTCGTCGGTCTGCTCCGCCACCAGGGAGTCCTTGACCAGCTTCTTTCCCTCCTTGCCCTCCAGAAAACGGGTCACCTCGTTGCCCAGTCCCTCGGGCACGCTCACGATGGGGATGCACCTCGCGATGCGCGCCGCGGCGATCCGGGCCAGCACCTCGAACAGGGAGTCGTCCGGGTGCACGCGCACGGCCACCCGTCCCCTGGGCAGGTAACGGAACAGGTTGTCCTGGCCCCGCAGGTGGAACCAGTCATGCTCCCGGGAGAACTCGTTTTCGTAATGGTAAATGTAGCTGTAGATGGCCCGCACCGTCTTGTACACGTCCTCCCGGATTACCGAGGGAAACTGGTTCCACCGGCAACGGACCTCCCATTCCTGGGCGAGCCGAAGGATCCGGGATTCCCCGGAAAGGTCGGGATGAGTAGGATACCCGTTCTCGACAAAATCCATGAACTGGTACACGTAGTTGGGGCTGCCCGCCTTGATTCCGGCGCCCAGCGCGGACTTACCCATGCCGCCGAAGGGCTGGCGCAGGACGACGGCTCCGGTGGTGCCCTTGTTGATATAGAGGTTTCCGGCCCTGATCCCCTCGCGCCACGTCTGCTGCTCCCTGCGGTCCAGGCTCTCCAGGCCCGAGGTGAGGCCGAAGCCGGTCATGTTCACCAGCTCGATGGCGTGTTCGAGGTCGTCGGCCTTCATCACGGCAAGCACCGGGCCGAAGAACTCGGTCATGTGGGTGTAGGAACCGGGTTGCACCCCGATCTTGATGCCCGGAGACCACAGATAGGGGTTGTCGCCGACCTGTTTGGGTTCCAGCAGCCAGGACTCGCCATCCTCCAGGGTGGTGAGACCGCGCAGAAGGTCGCCCTTGGGCGGATGGATCAGCGGCCCCATCTTGTTGTGGAACTCCCAGCAGGAGCCCACGGGTACGCTTTTGGCCGCGTCCACCAGCTGCCTGCGGAACAGCTCGTCGTTGTACACCTCCTCCTCCAGGATGAGCAGGGACGTTGCGCTGCACTTCTGCCCGCAGTTGGAGAACGCGGAGTGGATCACGTTCTTGATGGCCTGGTCCCGGTCGGACATGGCCGTGACTACGGTGGCGTTCTTGCCCCCGGTTTCCGCGGCGAGCTGTACGTCGGGCCGTTGTTCCAGAATGTGCATGCCTGTGTCCGTTCCACCGGTGAGGACGATATAGTCCACGTCCCTGTGGTTGATGAGCCTGTCCCCGACCTCGGCTCCTGAGCAGGGCACGAACTGAAGGGTGTTTTTGGACACCCCGGCGCGGTAGAAGCATTGCACCAGTTCCCAGGCGATGAGCACGGCGGCCGAGGCCGGCTTGTACAGCACGGTGTTACCGGCGGCCAGGGAGGCGGCAAGACCTCCGCAGGGTATGGCGATGGGGAAGTTCCACGGCGTTATCACGAGGCCGACCCCCTTGGGCGTGCACTCCAGGTTCTCCATGTTCTCGTACAGCCACGCGGAGTGCGGGTAGAACTCGGTGAAGTCCACGGCCTCGGAAACCTCGGGGTCGCTTTCCGTGTACACCTTGCCCGTGTTGGCGCTGGCCGCGCCGATGAGGTCGCCGCGGGCCTTGCGCAACTCGTGCGCCACCCTGTCCAGGATGGCGTGGCGCTCCTCCAGCGGCATGTCCCGCCAGCCGTCCGGGTCCGCCCTGGCCACGGCGACCGCGTTTTCGATGTCCTTTTCCGTGGCCATGGCGTAACGCGCCGTGACGATGCGGGTGCCCGCCTTCTCGTCGTACTGGGCCGAATCCACGGCCTCCCGGGACTTGCGGTCTCCGAACAGTTCTTCACCGGCCACCACTATGGGAACCTCCACGGGCTCCTTGTCCCGGGCGCCCATCCATTTGTCGCGGATGGCCGCGGCCCATTCCCGGTTGGCCGGCACGGCCCAGTCCGTGTCCGCCTCGTTGGTGAACATGCCGGTGTAAAAGGCGCCGAAATCCTCTGGAAAGGTCTCGGTGTTCCTGTCCTGCACCCGGTTGGGCGTGTTCGGCGCGGTCTCGATGTTGCGGCACGAGGCCAGAAACCGGTTGCGCAGAAAGGACCAGGATTCGGAATCCGTGGTGAGAAACGGCGAGTAGCGCAAAAAGTTCTCCGGCGAGGTGTTCTCGTCCAGCCGCCGGATCAGGTACGCGATGGCGTTGATGAACTGCTCCCTGCTTGCCACGGGCGCGTAGAGCAGGATGTCGTCCACGCTCTCCTGCAGGGACCTGCGCACGTGGTCGGCCATGCCCTCCAGCATCTCGAACCAGAAGTGGTCTGTCACGCCAAGGGACCGGCCCAGTTCATGGGCATAGGCCAGTTCGAACAGGTTGTGGGAGGCCACGCCCAGGTTCACGGCCCGGATGTTCTCCGGCTGCATGCCGTACTGGAGCATGCGCTTGTAGTTGGCGTCCACGTCCAGCTTGTTGTCGTAGGGCGCCAGCGGCCAGTTGTAATGGGCGGATTCGATCTGCTCCATCTCCATGTTGGCGCCCTTGACGATGCGCAGCTTTATGGGAGCGCCGCCGTTTTCCACGCGTTTTCTGGCCCACTCGGTAAGCGATTTCTGCATGCCGTGGGCGTCGGGCAGGTAGGCCTGGAGGACGATGCCCGCGGAGTAGTCCCGGAACTCCTCCTGGTCCAGTGTGCGGACGAACAGGTTGTACGTGATGTCGAGGTCCCGGTATTCCTCCATGTCCAGGTTCACGATCTTTTGGACACGGGTGCCGTTCTTTCGGGTGAAGTGGTTCTGTTTGGCCACCCGGATCAGCTCGGACAGTCGCCTGACCAGCACCTCCTCGGTGTGCTCGAAGGCCAGGGACGATATCTGGCTGTACAGGGTGGATATCTTGACGGAGATGTACTCGACGTCCGGGTCTTCCATGTCCCTGATGTAGGTGCGCAGCCTGTGCGCGGCCTCGTCCTCGCCCAGCACCGCCTCGCCCAGGTGGTTGATATTCATGCGAACACCCTGCTCGCGCCGCTTTTCCAGGTGCTCGTGCAGGGGCTTGTCCTCGCCGGGAATGATGGCGCGCGACGAATTCTGCCGCATCTTCTCCACCATCCTGGGCACGGACACGTCCGGGAAGTGGCGGCCCAGTCCCATGAACATCTGGACCAGAAGGCGTTCCACCCGGGAGAAGAAATCGGGCACGCCGTAGGCGCGCAGCAGGTGGTTCACCTGGTCAGCCACGCGGTCGTTGTCGTGGGAGCGGAAGCACTGGTCGATCATCCTGGTGAGGACCACCTTGTCCACCGGATGGGTGAGCAGACGGCGCATCTGTTCCTGGATGGCGCGCTCCTCCGAGGTCAACAGATCATTGGCGCGGTTCTGCCACCTCGCGGCAAGGTCCACCGCGTCGTACTCTATCTGCCGGTAATCGACTTTTTTCGACATGATTGCTCCATTTCCGGGTAGTCAGGGGGGGTTCCGTTCACGCGACAACGCCGGAACCGAACAGCGGGCCCGAGTTCGCCGCGAGGGAATCAGGGGGTGACGTGTTGTGCGCGGTGTCGGCGGAAAACCCGGAGAGAACCGAAACATGGAGGCGGTTGCCCCTTGTCCCGGCGGTAGAGGAGGCTCCCGGTTTTTTCATTGCGCCGATGCGCGCGCTCGGGCCGTCCCGGACGGGATCGGGAAAGCCGGAAAAGCGTTTGCGATGGACCGCCCCGCGTACATGGGCGTCCAGTTTCAAAAATAAGCCTCGTGCGGCGTTACGCAAACCGGAATCCGAACCGACCGCGCACCGCCATTTCCCCGGCCATGGATCGGAGGCTATTCGGCTCCGCCCAGGTAGGCCTGGACGACTTCCGGATTTGCCAGCAGCTTGTCAGCCTCGTCCTGGAGGACGATTTTGCCGACTTCCAACACGTAGCCCCGGTGCGCCAGTTTCAGGGCGATCCGGGCGTTCTGCTCCACCAGGACCACGGTGACCCCGGCTTCGTTGATCTGTTTGATGGTGGTGAATATCTGCCTCACCAGGACCGGAGCAAGCCCGAGGCTGGGCTCATCCAGCAGCAGCAGTTTGGGGTTGGCCATGAGAGCGCGGCCGATGGCCAGCATCTGCTGCTCGCCACCGGACAGTGTGCCGGCCAACTGGTCCCGGCGCTCGTACAGCCTGGGAAACAGCTCGTAGATCCAGCCCAGGCTCGAACTTACCCTCTCCCTGTTCCGGGAGGTGAAGGCTCCCAGGTTCAGGTTCTCCAGCACGGTCAGGGTGCCGAAAACCCGGCGCCCCTCTGGCGCCTGAGTGATCTTTTTCTGGACCACCTTGTGCGCGGCCAGCTTCCTGAGGGACTCGCCCTGAAAAAGAATGTCGCCCCGGGAGGGTTTGATCAGCCCGCTGATGGCGTTCAATGTCGTCGATTTGCCGGCCCCGTTGGCTCCCAGGATGGTGACGATCTCGCCCGATTCCACGCCCAGGTCGATTCCGTGGAGAGCCTCGACATTGCCGTAATTGACATAAAGGTCCTTTACTTCCAGCAACATTTCGGTCTCCTAGAAATCCTCGTCGTCGCCAACGCCAAGGTACGCCTCGATCACCTGGGGGTTCTTCTTGATTTCCTCGGGCGGCCCCTCGGCTATTTTCCTGCCGTGTTCCAGTACCACGAGATGCTGGCACGCCTTCATGACCAGGCTCATGTCGTGCTCGATCAAAAGGACGGTAACGCCCCGGTCCCGCACCCTGAAAATCAGGTCGACCAGTCGGGACGTCTCGTACTCGTTCATGCCGCCGGCCGGCTCGTCCAGGATGAGCAGCCTGGGTTTGGTGGCCAGGGCCCGGCCGATTTCCAGCAGGCGCTGGTTCCCGTAGGAGAGATTGCGGGCCACGTTTTCCGTCTGGACGGTGAGCCCCACGAAATCGATTTCGGCCAGGGCCTGGATCAGGGCCTCGTGCTCCTCCCGGCGCTGGTTCGGCAGGCGGAACATGGCGGATATGGGTCCCGCCTTCATGCGGCAATGGTATCCGGCCAATACGTTTTCCAGCACCGACATGTTCTGGAACAGCCTGATGGTCTGGAACGTCCGGGCAATGCCCTTTTTCACGATCTTGTGGGTGATGAGCCCCGTGATGTCCTCGCCCTGGAACGTGATGGTTCCCGAGTCCGGGGTATAGTTGCCGGTGATGAGGTTGAACACCGTGGTCTTGCCCGCGCCGTTCGGCCCGATCATCCCGAAGATCATGCCCTCGCCCACCTCGAAGGAGACCGCGTCCACGGCGGTGAGGCCGCCGAAGGTCTTGGTGGTTTCCTTCACGCTCAAAAGACTCATGACGCCACCTCGCTTTTCCGGACGCCAGCCACGTTGAACCTGCCGGGCCTGGGCGGAATGATTCCCTGGGGCCGGAACACCATCATGACGATCATGGCGATGCCGTAGATCAGCATACGCGCCGTGGCGAAATCCCTGAAGAGTTCAGGCAGGCCGATGACCAGGATAGCGCCCAGGAGCACGCCGGGGATGCTGCCCGAGCCGCCCAGGATCACGATCATGAACATGAGCACGCTCTCCCAGAAGGAAAAGGACTCCGGGGAGATGATGGTCATCTTGGAGGCGAAGATGGTGCCGGTCATGCCCGCCCACACCGCGCCGATAACGAAGGCGGCCAGCTTGTACCACGCCGTGTTGATGCCGCTGCCCTCGGCCGCCGTGTCGTCCCGGCACAGGTACTTGAGCGCCCTGCCGAACCGGCTGTGTTCCAGGAGATGGAACAGGATCACGGTCACCGCGAGGCAGAACGTGATGAGGTAGAAGAAGTGCTCCGGGCTGCGTATCTTGAACCCGAAGAGCATGGGCCGGTCTATGCCGAAGATGCCGTTGGCGCCGCCGGTGATGCCGAACACGTTGTTGATGAGGGCGATCCGCACGATCTCCACCATGCCGATGGTGACAATGAGCAGGTAATCGCCTCGCAGGTGAATGATGGGCCGAGCCACCGCCAGGGCGAACAGGCCCGCGAACAGGCCGGCCAGGGGCATGAGCCAGAGCACGGGCACGCCGTACATGGTGTTGATGACCGCTGTCGTGTACGCTCCTATGGCATAGAACGCGGCGTGGCCCATGTGAAACATGCCGCCATAGCCCAGGATGATGTTCAGGGAGAGGGCCAGGATGGCGTATAGTCCCACGTTGTTGAGCACGTCCGTCCAGTAGCTGTCCAGAAACCTGGGCGCGACGAGCCACGCCACCACCACGGCCGCGTACAGTATCCGCCGTTTGTCGAATCGGGGCTTGTTCATATCTTTTCCGCAACCCGCTCGCCCAACAGGCCGGTGGGGCGAATTATGAGTATCAGGATGAGCACGAAAAAGGCGATGGCGTCCTTCCAGGCAATGGAGATGTACGCCGCTCCCAGGGCCTCGATCACGCCCAGCAGCAGACCTCCCACCATGGCTCCGGGTATGTTGCCGATGCCGCCCAGGATGGCCGCGGTAAATGCCTTCAGCCCGTATATCCAGCCCATGTTGAAGTTGATCTGGCCGTAGTACAGCCCCACCATCACCCCCGCGGCTCCGCCAAGCGCCGGACCGATGAAAAAGACCAGCATGATGACCCGGTCCACGTTGATGCCCATCAGCCTTGCCGCGTCCTGGTCGATGGCCGCCGCCCGGATGGCGGTGCCGATCCGGGTCTTCTGGATGAAGACATACAGCGCCACCATTAGAACCACCGAGGAAACCAGGATCACGACCCGCATGATGGGTACGGAGAGACCGAGGACGCTGATCGCGTTGGTGGGCAGGATGCCGTGCGGATAGACCTCAAGACGTGCGCCGTAGATCAGCATGATGGCGTTTGAGAACACGATGGACGCGCCCAGCGCGGACACCACCGCCGACAGCCTCGGGGAAGTGCGAAGCGGCTTGTACGCCACCCGGTCCAGAAGGGTGCCCACGATGCCCACCAGAACCATGATCATCACGGCCAGCACCAGGATGCCAAGAGCCGGCCCGATCCTGTCGGTCAGGGTGAGCGATGTCAAAAGTGTCAGGCCAAGGTAGGCGCCGATGGTGAACAGGTCTCCGTGGGCGAAGTTGATGAGCTTGAGCACGCCGTACACCATGGTGTACCCCAGCGCGATCAGCGCATATATGCCGCCCACGGCCAGTCCGTTGGTAAGCTGTTGGAAAAACTGTTCCATTGGATTACCGCCGTGTTTGCCGGTCTCCCAAGAACACGATCCGCGGCGGGGTTCCACTCCCGTGGCCACCGGTGGCGGCGGTTGAGCCGTCCCGCACCACACTGCCGAGCCTTGCGTCTCGTCGCCTTGAACAGGCCGGACAGCCCGTTGAATTCAATGGACTGCAAGATAACTGGTTGAGGGGAGGACCGGACAGGGCCGGTCGCGATCCACGCAAAAACGGGCGACCGGGCCTGGATGGTCCGGCCGCCCGCGTCCTGTCGGCATGTCCGCCTGGTGAGGGGAAACCCGTCGGCGGTTACTGCTGCAGCACGAAATTCCCGTCCGCGTCCACTCTGTACACGCGGTACACGTCTCCCACGCGGTCTCCCTTGTCGTCAAAGGATATTTCGCCAGTGAGGGCGGGGAAGTTCGTCATCTTCTCGTGCAGATAGGCCGCGACCTTGTCCTGATCCGTGGACCCGGTCTCCCTGATGGCCTCGACGGCTACGCGGAAACCGTCACCGGCAAGCACCGCCCAGATGGAGCCCGGAATGTCGCCGTATTCCTTCTCATAGGCGGCAAGAAAATCCTTGGCCAGATCGGAAGGCAGATCCTGGGGAACGGGGGGGCTCAGGAAGAAAAAGCCCTGGGCGGCGTCGTTGCCCGCGATCTTCACCAGATCCGGGTTGTTGGTGGCGTCGCCGCCGATGAACGGCACGTCCCAGCCCATTTCCATCTTCTGCCGGAGAAGCATGCCGGCTTCCGGGTAGTACCCGGTGAAGAAGACCACGTCCGGCGCCTGGGCCTTCATCTTGGTGAGAATGGTGTTGTAGTCCCGCTCGCCCGGAGTGAGGGCGTCAAAAAAGACGATGTCGATGTCGCCCTTGGACTGTTCGATAAGACCCTTGGCCTCGTCGGCGAGGCCCTTGGCGTAGGTGGTGTTGTCATGCAGGATGGCCACCTTGCTGAATCCCTTGTCGCGAATCGTGGACACGGCGACGCGACCCTGCTCGTCGTCGCGGGGGCAGGTCCGGAAGAAGTATTCGAGGCCCTTCTGGGTAAGACGCACCGCGGTGGAACCGTTGGCGATCTGGATGATGCCGGCCTCGTCGTAGATGTTCTGGGTAGCCTCTGTGATGGAGGACCCGTAGGTGCCGATCACAGCCGCCACGTCCCGGGTGGACAGGCGCTGCGCCGCCAGCGCCGCGGTCCGGGGATCGCCGCCGTCATCCTCCACGATGACCTCGACCTTGCCTCCCGGCAGACCGCCCTGCTCGTTGACCTGGTCGGCAAGCAACGTGACGATCCGCTTCATGTCCTCGCCCTCGCTGGCCCAGGACCCGGTCAGCGGGCACATGAGTCCGATCTTCACGTCCTTGGCCGCCGCCGGGGCGGCAATCGCAAAACACAGGACCAGTGCGACCATCAGAGCCTTTTTCATAAACTGTCTCCTTTCATAGGGGCAATGACCATCCTTTTCAGGCGTTCGAACCGGTCGAAACGCAATTCGGTCTTAATACCTTTCCACAACTGTTTTCGTCAACCTCATTTTGACCCGTTTCACAAGGGCGTCACCCCATCATGCGCCGGAACGAACCGCCGTACATCCTGGAATATGACTGACTAGTCATTGGTTCCATAATCAAACACAAGTACCAGACCACAAGCCAGGTTCGAGCGCGCAGGAATTCACGCGAAATGCCCGCATGATTCAGACGGGCTCCCGGTGTCCGGCGGTCTGCTGCAGCACGTTGCCCGCCATGATGAACAGGAGGCCGGCCACCGTGGACAGGCGAATGTCTTCCCCCACAAGGAATTGAATGAACACCAGCGAAAGAAATGGCGAGAAAAAGATCAGGGTGCTCACCCTGGCCGTACTTTCCGTGAGCCGAAGCGCGTTCAGCCAGAAAACAAAGGTGATCCCCATCTCGAACACGCCCACGTAGGCGGCGCACAGAAGCCCGGCCGCCGAGTCCGGGAAGGGATCGGAGAAAAGAACGCAGGTAGCCAGGATCGCGGGGAACGCGAAAAGGAAGTTCAGGAACAACCCGGCCACCGGGTCCTTGTCGTCCCTGGCGTTGCCGATCCAGTACAGGGCCCACACGATGGTGCTGCCCAGCGCCAACGCCACGCCGGGGCCACTGGAGAACCTTAGCGAAAACGGATCGCCGTGGGTGGAGATCACTACGACTCCGAAGTAGCTTACGGCGATGGCCACGATTTCACGGAGGCCGATGCGGTGGCCCAGAAGCGGAATGGAGAGCAGTGTGAGGGTGACGGCCCAGGTGTAGTTCAGGGGCTGGGCTTCCTGGGCGGGCAAAAGGTCGTAGGCCGCGAACAGGATCACGTAGTACAAAAACGGATTGAGCAGGCCCAGGCCCGCGGAGCGCAACACGTCCCGCCGGGAATACGTTGCCAGAAGGGACAGCCTGCGCCGGACCAGAAGGATGCCAAACAGGCAGATGATGGAGACCAGGTCCGCCCACAGCAGCAGTTGCAGAGGGTCCATGTGGCGCAGGGATATCTTGAATGCCGAGGCCACCGTGGACCAGATCAGCACGGAGAGCCCGGCAAAGACATATGCCCTTCGTTGACGCGTCATCCCTCTCCCTCATGACGGTCCGTTGAAAACGCCCAATACGCCGCAATACGAAGGATGGAGCGCAGCGCCCGCAATCGCGTTTTCAACAAGCCGCTATAGCCCCGGCATCCCGCCTTCCAGCAACGCCAGCCCGTTGTCCCGGAATACGCGCCGATAGAACTCCGGCGACATGTCCATGCCCAGAAGGTACTCGATCTCGTCCTCCCGGGGCAGGATCAGGTTCGGAAAATCGCTCCCGTACACGATGTGGTCCATGTGTCGTTCCAGCTCCGGCCTGGGCACGTCGCAGACCAGGCCGGTCTTTTCCAGAAAGGAAAACGAGGTGTCGAATACAAGGTTGGGGTACTCGTCCAGCAACTCGAAGAAGCCCCGGTACTCGAGGCCGCCCATGTGGGCCACATTGGCGGGCATTTCCGGGTAGCGTTCCAACAGGTTCCTGAAAAAGGAGAGCCCCACGTGCGGGTTGCCGATGGGACCGGTTCCCACGTGGAAGAGGATGCGCTTTTCGTGCTCCATGACCAGTTCGTACAACGGAAAAAGCCGCTCGTCGTCCGGGGATATGAACTGCACGAGAAGCTGGAGCTTGAACCCCAGCACACAGGGATGTTGCAGCACGTCCCGGGCCATGGCCATGGCTTCCGGGTCGTCCGGGTGAAACGCGGCAAAGCAGTACACGTCCTCGTATCGGTCCACGATCCCCAGGTTCCACTCGTTCAGGCCGGGTGCCACTCCGGGCCGGTGCGCGTAGTTCGAGTACACGATGTGGGACACCCCGTGCCCGCGCAGGTAACGAATCGCCTCGTCATGGTAGACCTGATGGATCACGCGCCAGTCGTAGTGGTCCACGAACGCGCGCCATATTGCGTCGAACATGCGCTCCGGGAACAGATGTACATGGTAATCCACAATGCCGCCGGGCAGGCGCGGATCCTGCCTCAGTATTCTCCATGCCTCATTCAAATCGGCCTCCTGTTTCGATGTATTCTTCCGCCATCGAACATGGTTCCAGTGCCCGCCAAGTATCCAGTACGCACGCCAACCGCGTCAAGGCAAAAAACCGCCGCCAAATGGTCGCTTATAGAACGTTTCCACCCCACCGCGCCGCAACCGTGTTGACACGCAACGGGGCGCCCCGTATACTGCGCCTCCTTGTGCCGGCGCGGTTTTCCGGCAAATCGACGAAAAGGACGGAGCCCGTGCTCCGCGAGGTATCCTGCAGTGAAACCCGGGACGGTCGTATTGAGGGACGACGCGAACGCGTCGTGGTTGTGCCACGAAAACCCGGTTCACGTGGTGAGCGCGCACCGGCTTGACGAGGTGGCGCCCTGCCTTGCCCGGGTGGAGAGCCTGGGCGAGTCCGAAGGCCTTCACGCCGCCGGGTTCATATCCTACGAAGCCTCTCCGGCGTTCGACCCGGCCCAGGCCACCCGCGAGCCCGGACCTCTGCCGCTGCTGTGGTTCGGCCTGTATGACAAACCCCGGGTGATCGATCTCCCCCCCATCGACGGCCGCCCATCCAATGTGCCCGCGGACTGGGAGGCCACGGTGGACCGGGGCGAATACGCCAGGGCCATCGCCGCCATAAAGGAGCATATCGGCGCCGGCGAAACCTACCAGGTCAACTACACGTTCCGGCTTCGCTCCCCGTTCTCGGACGATCCCTGGGAGATGTTCGCCCACCTCATGGCGTGCCAGCGAACCATCCACGCGGCCTACGTGGATACGGGCCGCCACGTTGTGTGCTCCGCCTCCCCGGAACTTTTCCTGGAATTGGCCGGCGACACGTTGCGTTCCAGGCCCATGAAGGGCACGGCGGCCCGGGGCCGCACCCTGGCAGAGGACACGGCGCATGCGGACTGGTTGCACCATTCCGAGAAGAACCGTGCCGAGAACGTGATGATCGTGGACATGATCCGCAACGACATGGGCCGGGTGGCCGATGCCGGAACCGTTCACGTTCCCTCGCTGTTCGACGTGGAGCGCTATCCCACCGTATGGCAGATGACGTCCCTGGTGGAGGCCCGGACGAAAAGGAGCGCCACGGACATACTCACCGCCCTGTTCCCCTGCGCCTCCATCACCGGCGCCCCCAAGTGCCGCACCATGGAGATCATCGCCGAACTGGAGACCACGCCCCGCGGCGTGTACTGCGGCGCAGTGGGCCATATCTCCCCCGGACGCCGCATGCGTTTCAACGTGGCCATCCGCACCGTCTGCGTGGACCGGGAACGCCGCAGCGCGGAGTACGGCGTGGGTGGCGGAGTCCTGTGGTACTCGGAAACGGCGGACGAGTTCGAGGAGTGCAAAACCAAGGCCCGGGTACTGCGGGAACGCCGCCCGGAATTCTCGCTGCTGGAAACCCTGTTGTGGCGGCCGGAAGAGGGTTTCTTTCTGGAGGGCTACCATCTGGACAGGCTTCTGGAATCCGCCGAGTACTTCCAGACACCGATCACCCGGGACGCCGTCCGGGACGTCCTGGAACGGGCCGCGGCCGGACTGCCCGCCCTGCCCCACCGCATCCGGCTGCTGGTGGACCGGGACGGCCGCGCAACCACCGAGGCTTACAGGTTGGGCTCCATGCCCAACCCGGTGCGACTGGTGTTGGCCCGCGAACCGGTGGACTCGCGCAATCCCTTCCTGTATCATAAGACCACCAACCGCGGCGTGTACGACAGCCCGCGCGCATCGGCCAAAGAGGCGGACGACGTGCTTTTGTACAACGAACGCGGGGAGATCACGGAAACCACCATCGCCAACGTGGTGGCCAGGTTGGACGGGAGGCTGGTGACCCCGCCGGTTTCCTGCGGGCTGCTCGCCGGCACCTTTCGGCGGTGGCTCCTGGACAGGGGCGAGGTTGAGGAAGCCGTGATCCGCACCGATGATCTTGCCCGGGCCACGGAGCTTTTCGTGGTGAACTCGGTGCGCGGCATGCTCGCCGCGATGTTGGACACTACCCGAGGCTGACGGGGGAACTCATGGCCGGCATCATCGACGAGAAAACCGTAAACCAGGTTGTCCTCCCCGCCGGACACCCCCAGGCCACCCGCGACCACGTGGCCGAACTGCACGAGAAGCAACCCCATCTCCTCGACTTTTTGTGGACCATGTACCACAAGGTCCAGCCAGAGGTCGGGGAACTCATGATCTTCATCTGCCTTGCCGTCTACCGCATGTTCCGCACCGCGACGGGAGCCTCCATTCCCATGGCCGGACCGGATGACCTGGCACGATCGGTGAGCGACAACAACGACAGGGTGCAGAGCCTGGATTCCGCCACCCGGGCCTCGCTCCTGGCCGCCAACCCCGACCTCAAGGCCCGCCAGCCCCACGTACTGGGTTTCGTGGTGGATTCCCTGTGCGAGACCAGCACGGAGGAGGACCCGGTGCCGTTGCGGGAAGACGAGAAGGCCTTTTTGTTCCTGACGGCCGCCACCGTGTGCGACGTCCTGGACCGGATGGGATGAAGCGGGGCGCCTTCTGTTTCTGATTGCCGGTAAAACCGGTGGGTGCAATTCCATTTCCGGACATGGGGAAAAAGGTGTTGACGCGGACGTACAGCCGGGATATATTTTGACCGAACGGTCGGTCATAAAGGGAGCCCAACATGTCCCCCAAAATCGTCGACAAACAACAAAAAAAATCCGACATCATCAATGCCACTCTCGAACTGCTCGCCCAAAAAGGCTTCGCCAAAACCTCCATAGCCCAGGTCGCGAAGGCCGCCGACATCGGCAAGGGCACCATCTACGAGTACTTCGCCTCCAAGGACGACCTCGTGGTCGCCGCCTTTGAGGCGCGAGTCGTCCAGCTTGCCGGAGAAACCGCCCTGGCCGTGTCCCACGTGGACAACCCCCTGGAACGTTTGCGCCGGTTCGTGCGCATGGTGACCACCGCCTTTGTCCATGACCACAGGAACGTCCGTCTGACCTTCGCGTTCATCCAGCTTCTGGAGGCGCGACCGGATTTCCTGGAGGACCACAACATATTCGGCCCGCTCATGGACGGCATGCGCCGACTGTGCGTGGACACCCTGGCCGAGGCCCGCGACAGGGGCCTTGTCGCGGACCTGCCCGACGACAGGCTCATGGCCGAGTCCGTGAACCTGTTGGCGTACCTGGACGGCCTTGCCGCCCACTACATGATAACCGGAAGGAACATGAACCTGGACGCCCAGGTCGACCTGTACGTGGACAACCTGTTCACGGTCCTGCAATCCCCCAGCAACGGGAGGTGATCCCATGAGAATCGCATGCATCGCAATGGCATTCCTGTTCGCCCTGCCCTCCGCCCTCGCCGCGGCGGAGCGCACTGCCGACGAGATCATCTCCGCGGCGCAGGACCAGTGGAGGGGCGACACCAGCGAGGCCACCCTCACCATGGTCATCCACCGGCCGGACTGGGAACGGACCATGACCATCAAGGCGTTCACCAGGGGCGCGGACAAAAGCATCTTCTGGATCACGGAACCACCCAGGGACGCCGGCAACGGAACCCTCAAGCGGGGCACGGACATGTGGACCTACAATCCCAAGGTAAACCGCGTGATCAAGCTGCCTCCCTCCATGATGTCCCAGTCCTGGATGGGCTCTGACTTTTCCAACCATGACCTGTCCCGCTCGGACACCATCGTCAGGGACTACGACCACTCCATCGCCGAAACCCGGGAGGAGGACGGCCACACCGTGTACGTGATCGAGAGCCCGGCAAAACCGACCGCTCCCGTGATATGGGGCAGTCTGCGCTTCGAGATCCGGGACGATGACGTGTTGCTGAAAGAGGAGTATTACGACGAGGACGGGGTCATGGTGAAACAGCTGGTGACGGAGAGAATCGAGGAAATGGGCGGCAGGCTCTTGCCCGTGGTCATGAAGATGGAGCGGGTGGAGGAATCCGGCGATTACACGAAGCTGATCTACGAGGAAGTGGCTTTCGACATGAACCTGCCTGACAACATGTTCACCAGGGCGTCTCTCAGAAACCCAAGGAGATAGCCGGCATGTCCATCGAATGGAAAATGGCGTGGCGCAACATCTGGCGCAACACCCGGCGCTCCATCCTCACCATTTTGGCCATCGCCTTTGCCTGCGTGCTCCTGGTTTTCATGCTCTCGTTCCAGTTCGGGGCATACGAGGACATGATCCGGTTCTCCCTGCGCATCCGCACGGGGCACATGCAGGTGCAGGCCGAGGGCTACGAGGAGAACCGCGCCATTCGCAAGGTGGTGGAAAACCCCGAGGCGGTGGGCGCCGTACTGGACGAACAGCAGGGCGTCCGGGCTTACACGTACCGGTCCAATGCGTTCTCCCTGCTGTCCTCGAAGGAACGCACCTACGGCGCGCTGGTCTCGGGCATCGTACCGGAACGCGAGTCCGGTGTGACGAACATCGAGGAGATCATCCAGAAGGGCGAGTACCTCGCCGAGGGAGACGCCAACCAGGTCCTTGTGGGCAACCTGCTTGCCGACAACCTGAAGGTGGACGTGGGCGACGACGTGGTGGTGCTGGGGCAGGCGCGGGACGGCTCCGTGGCGGCCAGCGTGCTCACCGTCAGGGGAATCTTCTCCTCGGGCATGTCCGGGATGGACCGCGGCTTCGCCCTGATAACACGGGAGACCTTCGACGGCCTGTACTTCATGCGCGGCGCCGCCCACGAGGTGGTGGCCATGTGCGATTCCCTGGACGCCGTCGGGCCCGTGGAGTCCGCCGTGCAATCCGCGGTCGACGGCATGGACAACAAGCACCCCCTGGAGGTGTGGAACTGGAACGAGTTGATCCCCGGGCTTTTGCAGGGCATCAAGATCGACTTCTTCTCCGGCATCATCTTCTATCTCATCCTGATCATTGTGGTGGCGTTTTCCATACTGAACACCTTTCTCATGGCCGTGTTTGAACGCACCAAGGAGTTCGGTGTGCTCATGGCCCTGGGCACCACCAGCAGGAGGCTCACGAAGCTGCTGCTGCTGGAGTCGTCCTTTCTGTGCCTGGTGGGCATGATTCTGGGCATCGCCGGGGGCGCCGTGTTCACCCTGTTCATGGAGCAGCACGGCATCCGCATAGCCGGGGTCGAGGACGTGCTCAGGGAGTACGGCCTGCCTGCGGTGCTGAGGCCCAGGCTTTCCCTGGCCACGGTTTTGTCCGGACCGGCTGTCGTCTTCGTCGTGACCTTCCTCACGGCGCTCTACCCCGCTTTCCGCGTGCGCATGTTGAAACCGGTGGAGGCCCTGCGCTCCGCATAACCAGGAAACCCGCAAGGTAACGCGATGTACGCACAACTCGGCTGGAGAAACATCTGGCGAAATCCCCGGCGCACCCTGGTCATCCTGTGCGCGGTGGTGGTAGGTGTCTGGAGCATGATCCTTTTGGGCGGCACCATGTCCGGGATGTACGAGTCCATGATCGAAAACGCCCTGTCCAGGCTCACCGGGCATCTTCAGATCCACCATCCGGATTACCGCAACGACCCGGTGGTGGACAACAGGATGGAGAACCCGGACGAACTGGCGCGGCAACTGGATACCGCCCTTCCAGAAGGGTCGAAATGGGCGCCCCGGGTCCGGGTGGCCGCCGTCGCCCAGAACGCGCGGCATTCCTCCGGAATCACCATGGTGGGCATCGTGCCGGAACGGGAACGTGGCGTCTCCTTCATTCCCGATTCGGTGGTGGACGGCCGCTACCTGGAAGAGGGGGACGGGCACAGGATACTCATCGGCAAGGCGCTGGCCGACAAGTTCGAGACCGGGTTGGGCAAGAAGATCATCCTCATGAGCCAGGGCGCGGACGACGAAATACGGTCCAGGGCATACCGGATCGCCGGGATTTTCGACGCGGAGATGCAGTCAACGGAGGAGGGATTCGCGTTCGTCACCTCTTCCTCGGCCCGGGACATGCTAAGGATGGACGACGACATCTCCGAGGTGGCCGTGTGGCTGCCGGAGCGGGAGATGACCCCGGAGGTGGTGGAGGTCCTGCGCGCCGAACTGGGCGAACGATACGAGGTGGCCGGATTCCGGGAGTTGATGCCGCTCATAACCGCGCAGATAGGGGTGTGGGATACCTTCATGATCCTCTGGTACCTCGTGGTGTTCATCGCCATGGGCTTCGGCATCGTCAACACCATCCTAATGGCCGTGATGGAGCGCATCCGGGAGTTCGGCCTGCTCAAGGCCCTGGGCATGCGGCCTTACAGCATAGTGGTCTCCGTATTGTGGGAGTGCCTCTTCATCCTGGGCATTGGAGTCGTGATGGGCAACCTGCTGGGATTCGTGAGCATCTGGGCGCTGGCCGACACCGGTATCAACCTGACCGCGCTGGCCGCGGGCGCGGAAAAGTTCTCCATACCAAGGATCATCTACCCCATCATCCGCGCCGGGGACGTGCTGTTGGCCAACGGCGTGGTGCTGGTGCTGGGCATGCTGGTGAGTCTGTATCCGGCGGTGAAGGCGGCGCGGTTCACGCCGGTGGAGGCGCTGACCCATGTTTGACGAACCAGTGATTCCGATAACAGCCCGTTGAAAAACTCGAAATTGGCAGCCTGTTAAAAAACGATGAGATGCAAG
>JBKHBM010000176.1:0-6493 GCA_046542385.1 Desulfatibacillaceae bacterium
AAAGTGGTACGTGAGCTGGGTTTAAAACGTCGTGAGACAGTTTGGTCCCTATCTTCTGCGGGCGTAGGACATTTGAGAGGATCTGATCCTAGTACGAGAGGACCGGATCGGACGAGCCTCTGGTGGTCCAGTTGTCGCGCCAGCGGCATAGCTGGGTAGCTATGCTCGGAACGGATAACCGCTGAAAGCATCTAAGCGGGAAGCCAACCTCAAGATTAGATGTCCCTCTGTATGGAAACATACGGACTGAAGGCCCCTTGTAGACTACAAGGTTGATAGGCCGGATGTGCAAGTGCAGCAATGTACTGAGCTTACCGGTACTAATCGGCCGTGAGGCTTGGCCACAAATCTTCCTCTGACATGAACCGATGAACGCTTTCATCTACACACAACCGGATTGTATGAACAGCTATACAATTTCCGGTGGCTATAGCGAGGAGGAAACACCCGTTCCCATCCCGAACACGGCAGTTAAGCTCCTCAGCGCCGATGGTACTGCATGGGCAGCTATGTGGGAGAGTAGGTCGCCGCCGGATTACACAAGTCAAGGCCCGATCCAGAAGACACGGATCGGGCCTTTGCTTATTGCTGCCGTGATTGCCAGCCGCAGGAAAAATGCCCGATTACACCTTGCCCGGCCTGCCCCGCCGGACATCCACCGGGCCCGCCGTTCCCTCGCGACCACGGCGGGCGTCCGGCCAAGGGACCGAATACGGCACCTGTCTCCGCGCCCCGATATCCTGGACACTACCGGACGGTATTCGTCAGGAAAGGAGCGTCGGACTTGCCATGCCTTCCCCTCGTCATCCCGTGACAGCCAGTGTACGACCCTTCGCCCCTGCCTTTTTGGCCTGGAGCGCCGCGGACTGGATCATTTCCTCGAAGGTCGGGTGGTAGTACGGAATCCTCAACATCTCGTCGATCCCGTACCTTGAGTGGATGATGACGGCCAGGGTATGCGCCAGGTGTTCTCCCCAGTCCGCGCACATCTCCGCGCCAAGGAGACGATTGCCCGCCCCGGCATCGAAGTACAGGCGCATGAGGCCCCTTGGCGCATCCTGAAGCACTCCCCTGCCGGAAGACTCGGGATCGGAGTCTCCCACCAGGGTGTTTTCCGGATCGAGTTGGTTGAAAGCCGTGCCCACCTGGGCGATCTGGGGCTCGGTGAACAGGATGGTCAGCGGCACGGTGTCGGCCAGGGTCCCGTCTTCCTTGCTGGCCGCGTTCATCCCCGTGAGCATGCCCTGGTCGGCCGCGTCATGGTAAAAGGGCCTGATGGCCGTGGCGTCCCCGGCGAGGTACACTTCCTGGTTCCCGCACTTGAGGGTCTTTTTGTCGAACGCGGGCATGCCCCTGTCGTCCAGTTCGAGGCCCGCATTTTCCAGTTCCAGACGATCCAGGTTGGGGCGTCGCCCCGTGGACAGGAGAACCATGGCGAATTCCCTCTCCTCGGTTTCGCCGCTGTCCAGGTGCTCGATTCTCACGCGGACGCCGTTTTCGCCGACCCCGATCAGTTGGGCCCCCGTCCCCAACTTGTATTCCACCTCATCGCGGACCAGTGCCTTCTTGTACATCTTCAACACCATGGGGTCCTGGATGCCGCATATGCGGTCCGTCATCTCCACGGCGGTGGTGCGGATTCCCATGCGGGCCATGGCCTGGCCCAACTCCATCCCCACAGGACCCATACCCACGCACAAGGCGTTGTCCGGGAGCCGTTCCAGTTCGAAGAATTCGTCCGTCGTGACGATTCTGCCGGGTTCAAGACGCCATCCCGGCGGCATTACGGGCACGGAGCCGGTGGCCAGGACGATGCTCCCGCACCGGTATCTTCGGGATTCGGCCTCAAGGACCATGGGTTCCACGAACCGTACATATTCGGGCACGATCTTCTCGCCGAAACGGTCCTGCGATCCGGTCCGGGTGCGCTCGGCCAGGTAGTCCCGTTTCTCCCTCAATCGCGCCATGAGGGCCGCGGTATCAACCGCGAATCCGGGTACTTCGGGAATTCCGGGATGTTGGGGCCGGCGCAGGTGGTGGACCTGGTTCGCCGCGATGATGAAGGCTTTGGAGGGCATGCACCCCTTGCGGGCGCAGGTGGTCCCCTGGGGGCCTCCCTCGAAGAGGAGAACGTTGTCGGTCTTGCTCGCGGCCCTTGCCAATGCGTACAGGCCGGCGGTGCCGGCTCCCACAACAGCGACGTCCAGATCAATGGTTTGCATGGATCACTCCATGGGCGCGTTCAGCGCCTGTCAGGGCGGGTTTTTCGGGAAGGGGGAACTGGAATCAGGCGGCGTCGTCCGCTCCGGCACCGCCCGATTCCCGTTTCTTTTTCATGTGCAGGCGGATACTGTCCAGAATCCCGTTGATGAAGGAACCGGATTCTTCCGTGCCGTACTTCTTGCCGATGTCGATGGCCTCGTTCAGGCTCACCTTTTCCGGTATGTCCTCGCAGAACAGGAACTCGAACACCGCAATCCGCATGACGTTTCGATCCACCGCGGACATGCGGTACAGTTTCCAGTTGGTGGAGTTGGCTTCGATCAGTCGGTCGATGCGGGCGCCATGCTCCTTGACTCCGTTGTAAACCTTGAGAAAGAAATCAGGCGGCTGCTCCGGTGCGACATAGTGCTCTATGAACAGGTCAAGGGACTCCGGATCCCCGCGTTGACTGTTTTCGGAGTAAAAAAGACCCTGCAGGGCCAATTCTCTTGCGTGCCGCCTCTTTCCCATGTACTACACCTGCTCCATCACGTTGGCCATCTCGATGGCCGCCATGGCTGCGTCCCAGCCCTTGTTGCCTGCCTTGGTGCCGGCGCGTTCCACGGCCTGCTCGATGGTGTCCGTGGTGACGATGCCGAAAATCACGGGCTTGCCGGTCTCAAGGCTCGCGTGGGCCACGCCCTTTGAGGCCTCGGCGCACACGTAGTCGAAATGGGGAGTGGAGCCGCGGATTACGGCGCCAAGGCACAGCACCGCGTCGTACCTTTCGGAAGCCGCCATTTTCCTGGCGACCAGCGGTATCTCGAAAGCGCCGGGAACCTTGACCACGTCGATCCCGTCATCGGCCGCGCCGGCGCGGACCAAAGCGTCCAGGGCCCCGCCCAGGAGGCGATCAGAAATGAAGTCATTGAATCTGCTTACCACGATACCGAAGCGTTTGCCTTCGGCCGAGATTTTTCCCTCGATGTAACGGGGCATGTCGCACCTCCCGCGAGTTGTCGGATTCCGGTTACCTGTGGCAGTCCATTTGCAACTTGTGGCCCATTTTGGCCTTTTTGCATTCCAGGTACTTCTTGTTGTGTTCGTTGGCTTCCACTTCCAGGGGCACCTGTTCCACCACGGACAGCCCATACCCTTCCAATCCCACGATTTTCTTGGGGTTGTTGGTCATGAGCCGCATTCTGCGCACGCCCAGGTCCACGAGGATCTGCGCGCCGATGCCGTAGTTGCGCAGGTCTGGCTTGAACCCCAGTTCCTCGTTGGCCTCCACGGTGTCCCTGCCCTCGTCCTGGAGGGCATAGGCCTTTATTTTGTTGACCAGGCCGATGCCGCGTCCTTCCTGGCGGATGTACAGGATGACGCCCTTGCCCTCCCTGTCCACCATCTCCATGGCCTTGTGCAACTGGTCGCCGCAATCGCAGCGCATGGAGCCGAACACGTCTCCGGTGAGGCACTCGGAGTGTACTCGAACGAGGGTGGGGTCCTCCGGAGTGATGTCGCCCTTGATCAGCGCGATGTTCAGAAACTGGTCCACGTCGTTTTCATACACCACGCAATGGAACTCGCCGCCGAACTCGGTGGGCAGATTGGTCTCCGCCACCCGGCGGACAAATGACTCCTTGGCCATGCGGTACTCGATGAGGTCCGCGATGGTCACGATGCCCACGCCGTGTTTTTCCGAGAAGACCTCCAGGCTGGGCATGCGCGCCATGCTGCCGTCTTCGTCCATGATCTCGCAGATCACGCCGGCGGGACGCAGGCCGGCGAGCCGGGCCAGGTCCACGGAACCCTCGGTCTGCCCGGCGCGGACGATCACGCCTCCCCTGCGCGCGCGCAGGGGAAAGATGTGGCCGGGTCGCACCAGGTCGTCAGGCTTTGCGTTGTCCGCGACGGCGGTGAGGATGGTGTGGGCCCGGTCATGCGCGGAAATGCCAGTGGTCACCCCGTGCTTTGCCTCGATGGAAACGGTGAATCCGGTCTGGTACGGGGACTGGTTGTTTCCCACCATGGGCGGAAGGTCCAGGGACTCGGCCTTCTCGCGGGTCATGGAAAGGCAGATGAGGCCGCGGCCGTACATGGCCATGAAGTTGATGGCCTCCGGGGTCACCTTTTCCGCCGCCATGCACAGGTCGCCTTCGTTTTCGCGGTCCTCGTCGTCAACGAGGATCACCATGCGGCCCTGCCGGATTTCTTCGATTGCCTGTTCAACGGTCAACAAAGGCATGGGTTTTCCTTAAACTCCTCTTTTTCCTGTTTCCCCGTTTCGGACGAGTCGCACGCGGAGGTTTCACTCCGCTCGTCGGGACCCTGCCCGGCCCAAGGTTTGCGCGACGGCCTCGTGCATCATAAAAAGCCGTTTTTCGCCAATGTTTCCATGTCGATACCGCCCGCGTGCTTTCGGTCCCCGCCGGGACGACCGCCCGTGACAAAGCGTTCGACGTACTTGCCGATGATGTCGCACTCTATGTTTACCCGGTCTCCGGGTTGTTTTCTTCCCACGGTGGTGAGCTTTGCCGTATGCGGGATGATGGCCACGGTAAACCCGTTGTCGTCGCACGTGTTGATGGTGAGACTCACTCCGTCCACGGCCACGGAGCCCTTTTCCACCATGTACCGGGCAAGCTCCGGTGCAACCGTGAATCCCAGGATGATGGCGTTTTCCGACGGATTGCGGGACGCCAGCGTGCCCACGCCGTCGATGTGGCCGGTGACGAGGTGCCCGTCCAACCGGCCTCCCAGGACCATGGCCCGTTCCATGTTGACCCTGTCGCCGACCCGCGCCTCCCGCAGGATGGTGCGTTCCACCGTTTCCGGGGAGACGTCCACGGTGAACAGCCGTCCCGCAAGGCTGGTGACCGTCAGGCACGCCCCGTTCACCGCGATGGAGTCGCCCAGTCCCGTGCCGTCCAGGTCCTTTTCAGCCTGGATGGCAAGCCGCGTGCCAGCTCCCCGCGTGATCCGGCGTATCGTGCCCGTCTGCTCGATTATTCCCGTGAACATCGCCGCCTCGGTTCCGCGAAATGGCGTTCCCGTAAAATGTAAGAACCCCCGGGCCGCATGGCAATGTCCGAAACCGGACATTTTGGGCCGGAGGCGTTCCGGTGCGCGATCCCTGTCATGCCCGGTCCGGGTATCCCACATAGCCCTCGATCAGGATGTCCTCGTCAAATCGGCTCACCCGCAGGTTGTGCAGGCGAAGAGTCTGGTCCATGGTTTTGGGGCCCGTTCCGGTGAACATGGGCACGCCGTCGTTGCCTCCGAACAGTTTGGGGGCGTAGAACAGACTCATTTTGTCCACCAGCCGGGCGGCCAATGCCGCGGCATGCACCGCGCCTCCGCCCTCTATCATCACGCTGGTGACCTTCATGCGCCCCAGAGTCTCCATGAGGTACGACAGGTCTATTCCCGCGTTCGGCGCCCGTGGCGCTTCCAGGATGCACACACCCGGTTTTTCCAGTCGCCGCCGTTTGTCAGGCGTTGCGTCGGGCGCGCAGACGAGAATCGTATCAGATTCGGACTCCATGTGCAACAATCGTGCATCCTCCGGAATGCTAAGAAGCGGGTCCAGGATTACGCGTAGCGGGTCCTTTCCCTGTCCGTGTCCGAGCCGCACGTTCAGGCCAGGATCGTCCGCCCGGACCGTGCCCATCCCCACGAGTACGGCGTCCACGGCATTGCGCAACTCGTGTACCCGCTGCCGGGACCTCGGGTTGGTGATCCACTGGGAGTGGCCCGTACGGGTCGCAATCCATCCGTCCAGGGTCGCCGCGCATTTGGACAGGACAAAGGGCCTGCCCGTGGTAACCCACTTGATCCAGAACTCGTTGAGCTCGCGGGCCTCGGCTTCCATCACTCCGGAGCGAACCTCGATCCCGTGCTCCTTCAGCCTCTTGAGGCCTCCCCCGGCAACCCCGGGATTCGGGTCGTCCATTCCCGTCACCACCAGGGCAACGCCGGACCGGATCACCGCCTCCGTGCAGGGCGGCGTTTTTCCCGTGTGGTTGCAAGGCTCCAGTGTAACGTACAGGGTAGCTCCTTCGGCCCGTTTTCCCGCGGCTTCAAGGGCGTTCACCTCGGCATGCGCCTCGCCCACCCGCGCATGGTAGCCGGTCCCCACCACCTGTCCATCCCTGACCACCACCGCGCCCACCATGGGATTGGGCGAAGTCCGACCCTCGCCCAGGCGGGCCAGCTTCAGCGCCATCTTCATGTATTCCGTGTCGGACATGGCCGTTCCCTCTGCTCGTAGATGTAGCAGCCTGTTGAAAAA
>JBKHBM010000056.1:0-30111 GCA_046542385.1 Desulfatibacillaceae bacterium
ATTCCTTGAAATTCGCGCGCCTTGCATCTCATCGTTTTTGAACAGGCTGTAAATCTCGAGTTTTTCAACGGGCGGGTATGAAGGAACTCCCGGCAACGGCGACGACCTTTCACTCCCCCCGGCGGATAACCTTCCCGGCAAGCGGTTGCGGGTGGTATCCGTCCTCGTCCACCACTGCGCGACCGTTCACGAACACGGCGCGGACCCCGTCAGGAAAATGCTCGGGATCCGTGGCGGTGGCGTTGGTGTTCAGCAGGTATGGATCAAAGACGACGAGATCCGCGTAATATCCCTCCTTCACCAGCCCCCGGCGACGGATTCCCAGTTGGGATGCGGGCAGGGACGTGCACTTGCGAATCGCTTCCGGAAGGGAAAGGCCCCCGGAAGCGACCGTGTACTGGCTCAGGAACTTGGGGTAGCAGTCGTAAAAGAGGTGGGAGGGCCTGCCGAAGCTGATGGGAATGGTGTCGGTGGCCACGCTCACGTTGGGATCGCACAGGATGCCCCGCAGGATCCTCTCCACCAGGGGATCGCCGGGCCATGTCGCGGTTTCGAAAATGAGCACCCTGCCCTCTTCCTCCAGGGCGAGGTCACAGGCCGCGTCAAAGGGATGCCGGCCGGAGGCCCTTCCGATTTCCACGAAGGTCTTGCCCACGAGATGCTGGTTCCTTTTGGACCCCACGCTCATGACGGAAGCGCAGTCCCATCCCATGACCTTGAACAGGTTCATGGACCAGGAGTCCTTTGCCCGGTGAGGCCATTCGGGCCTGCCTTTTTCGATGCTGGTGCGAATCTTCGCCCGGGTTTCAGGATCGGCTATCCGCTGCAGAACCATTTTCATGCCGCCCTTGAGGCTCCAGGGGGGGAAAAACGCGAACAGATGGGTGAAGCCCGCGCTGGTTGGCATGGCGTCCACGCCCACGGGAATTCCCTGGTCAGCGAGTTTGCCGATCTTCTCGAGATAAGGGCCGGCGGAGTTTTCCAGGGGTACCGGAAAGGGATGGATGGCGTACAGCCAGCTTAGCCCGTTGATGGCCTTTTTCATGGCGTACTTCACCGGTTGCGGGAAGTTGGGCACCCAGAACAGGTGGCTGATCTGCACGGGAACCTCTGCGTCATGGCCGATGGTGAGAGCCTCGTCGATGGCATTTTCCAGGGTGTCCGAATTGTAGCTCCTGAGATGCGAGGCGTACACGCCGTTGTAGTCGTGCACCACGCGGGCCAGTTCCTGCAATTCCCTCTGATCGGAAGCCAGGCCCGGAAAGTACATGAGCCCCGTGCTGAGGCCCAGCGCACCCTCCTCCAGACAGGCGGCAAGCTGCCCTTGCATATGCTCCACGTCCTTTTGGGAAGCGAAATCCGTGCTGTCGCCCATGGCGTCCAGCCTGAGGATTCCGTGCGGCGCCAGGACCCCGGCGTTCAGCGGAATGCCGTTGGTCTCGAAGGTTTCGAGCATTTCGCCAAAGGACGTCCAGGTAATGGCTGCCCGTTGGTCACCCCCGAGGAACGCGTCGTAGAACTCGAACTGGAACGCGGAATGCCTGTCCGATATCGGGGCCAGCGCCGCGCCACAGTTGCCCCCGACGATGCTGGTGATTCCCTGCCGCAGCATGGGCTCGAGGTACCGGGCCCTGTCCTCCCTGTGCAGGGCCATGTCCACGTGGGTGTGCACGTCGATGAATCCCGGACACAGCGCCATACCATGGGCAGTGTACCGTTTTTTGGCGGTGGCTTCGGAAAGGTTGCCGATGGCCTTGATCTCGTTGCCGGAGATGCCCACGTCATTGGTGTAGGGCACCCGCCCCGATCCGTCATGAATCAGGGGCTTTTCCACTATCACGTCAAACTGCATACGCCTACCTCGCAAAGCGCTTCACCACCCAAGGTCCGGAAGACTCACCCACAAGCCTGGTGGGCAAAGTGGTTTTCGCGCCTTCAGTGAACGACTGCTCGCTTTCCCTGGAGCGCACACCATACCCAATTACCGTGTTCCGGTCAAACCCGCAAACGGGGCTTCCCGGATGTTTTTTACAAAACGACCGGAATCCCTTTGGAAACCCCATGGCAACAGCCTCAGGCGCATCCGGATCGTTGCCCCCGGATTCCGGAGCGTGATCCCGTGCATCGGACCAGCTTCCCGGAAAGGGAGAGTGGCGCCTATTCCCGGTTGTCATCCAAAAGGGAAACCAGCGCATCGTGGACTTCGTCCACCCCGATGGCCTTCATGCAAACAGGGTCGGTGCAGGACGTCTTCCGATGGTTGGTTGCCGTGAGACAGGGGCTGCACGCCAGGCCGGCGGTAAGGCAAACGGATTCGTCCGACAGGGGGGCGTATAGAAACGGGGTTTCCGGACCGAACAGCACCACCGACGGACATCGCACCAGGGAGGCGAAGTGCGCGGCCCCGCTGTCCGCGCAAATCAGAGCGTCGCACAGGGAAAGAACGGCCAGAAATTCGTCCGTCGAGGTCTCCCCGGTGAGATCGCACACATGCTCCCTCCCCAGTTCCTCCACGAGCCTGCGGGCATGTGCTCGCGCGTCATCCGCGCCAAGGACGACCACCAGAAAACCCTTCTCCACTAGGCGGCGGCCAAGCTCCGCGTATCGGTCCAGGGGCCATGCCCGTATGGGCAGCAACTCTCCGGCGCTGGGGCTGAAAACGACCCACGGAGCGTTTTTCCCCGCCGGGCATTTCTGGCATACCCGGCGGACCACTCCCTCCAGAAAGTCCTCGTCCCCGTGCCACCTGGGAATGTTGAGGTTTTCGGCCATGGGTTCCTTGGTCAGCGGGCGCTCGCCTCCGTGCTCGACGGACTTGACCAGGGAAAGGTAGTTGTCCGCCATGTGCATGTGGCAGTTGTACAGCACCGGATGAGTGGCGAGATCGCCCCTGTACAGGCCCTCCTCGTGGTATCGGTGGAACCCCGCCCTGCGCGTGGCGCCGGAAAGGCCCGAAAGGAGCGCGGAGTAGCGGGAGAACAGTTCCAGGTCGAACACGGTGTCGATACCCAGCTCCCGTATGCGGCGCAAGGCGGCGAGCGTGGTGCGGACAAATTCCGCAGCCGAGGCGGTGGATATGGTAATGATCCTGTGCGGCGGAACGAGCCCGGAAGCCTCCACGCCGGGCCTGTTCTGCTCGAAGATCAGGTAGTACACCAGGGCGTCCGGATGTTTCTTGAAGGTGTACAGGATGGCGGGGCAGGACAGGATGGCGCTGCCCATCTCGGACAGTTCGATGAAGAGAACGCGCCTCACCGCCGGGGACTTCGCCCCTTTGCCCCCTGGAAGCCACCTGCGCACCAGGGTGAGGACAAAACAGGCGAAGACCCCGACGTGGCGGTCTATGGCGCGTACCAGGCCAAGCCGCATGGGATTATGCGTTGCCCACCATGGAAACGCCCATGTCGAAGGCCTCCAGGTTTTTGGGCACCTTGGACTCGTCCATGGCCGCGGAAATCACGGCCTCGAAGGTCTCCCGGTCCAGGGGCAGTTCGCCCACGGCCGCCAGTGCGCCGATCATCATGATGTTGCCGAAGATCGCCGCTCCCAGCTTCATGGCCGCGTTGGTGGCGTCCACGAACCACGCCCGGGCGCACAGTTCCCCGACCCACTTTTTCAGGTCGTCCATGGCGGGGTAGTTCAACTCGCCGGAGATCACGCCCACCGGGTAGATGGACCGGGTGTTGGAAATCACCCTGACGTCCGGGTTGCCGTACTGGTTCAGCACGCGCAACGCCTCGACGGGTTCCAGCGCCACCACCATGTCTGCCTTGCCGCCGGGAATCTGCGGCGACCAGGCGCCCTCGGCGGAAATGCGCAGATGACTCATGACCGATCCGCCGCGCTGCGACGCGCCGAAGGTCTCGCCGATGGTGACCGACAGGCCCTTGGCGGACAGGCTGTTTCCGAGTATCCGGGAGGCGAGCACGTTGCCCTGGCCGCCCACTCCGGTGATGATCACGTTGTACGGGTCCTTAGCCAGCTTCGCGGTTGCCATGTTATGCCGCCTCCTTCTTCCTGATCGCTCCCCTGGGACAAACCGTGGTGCACACGCCGCACCCGGCGCAGATCACCTCGTCCACGCGCGCCTTTCCGGCCTCCGCGTCCCATACCAGCCCGGGGCAGCGAAATATCCGGGTGCACAGGCGGTTGCATCCGCATTCCTCGCCTATGCATTTTTCCGTGTCCACCTCCACCTCGTACACCTTCTTGCCCTTCTTCTCGGGCGACAGCGCGCATATCTGGCGCAGGATGATGACCTTGACCCCCTCCACCGAGTCCATGAGGTCATGCATGGTTTTCTGGGTGGCGGCTATGTCGAACGGGTCGCATATTCGCACCGTGGCGCCCATGGCCTTGCAGATTTCCGCGATGTCCAGCGCCGGCGATTCATCGCCCCGGGCGTCGTAGGTGAGACCCGGGTGGGGTTGGAACCCCGTCATGCCGGTTCCCGAATTGTCCAAAACCACCATGGTGATGTCCGACTTGTGGTGGATGGCGTTGGCCAGGGCCGGCAGCACCGCGTGGAAGAAGGTGCTGTCACCGCACACCGAGACCACCGGCTGATCCATGCCGAATGGGCCCAGTTTCCCGAAGCCGGAGGCAAGGCCCGTCCCCGAGCCCATGGAGTGCAGGGTCTTGAGGGTGGAGAAGCCGCTGGGCAGCACGGCCATGCTGTAGCAACCGATGTCGCCACAGACGAATCCCTGGCGCGCGTCGCGGGACAACACGTTGTGGATGTTCCAGAAACTGGCCCTGTGGGGACAGCCGGGGCAGAACGTGAGGTCGCGGTTGGGCGCGCCGAAAAATGCGTGCTGGCCCGCCTTCTGCCTGTAGTCCGCGGGGGCGGCCTCGTATTCGATCCCCAGCACTCCGGCCAGTCCGGCGACCACGATGTCCGGGTTCAACTCGCCTGTCATGGGGATGGTGCCGTCGCGCTTTCCGTGGAAGGTTTTGGCTCCGATGCCGCCCGCCAGTTCCGCGGCCAGTACCTTCACGTTCTCCTCGGTGAAGGGCATGACTTCCTCCACCACGAGGATCCTGTCCGTTTTCGCCAGCATGGATTCCAGCAGCCTGGGAGGCAGTGGCCAGGTGGTGGCCAGCTTGAAGATGCCGACCCTGTCCCCGGCGCCCAGAAGGCTCACCGCCTCCTTGGAGTACAGGAAGCAGGCGCTGGTGGTGATGATGAGCAGTTCCGGATTCTCCGGCCCCATGTAGGAATTGAACGGGCAGGACTCGAACCACTCGATTGCCTTTTTCAGCTTCTCCTGCTGCTGGCCGTGCTTGTACGTGACCGGGGCGGAGAGCACCGGACCCTCCATGGGGTCCAGCACGAATCCGTCGTGCTTGAACGCGGCGCGTGCCTCGCGCTTTTGCACCTCGCCCAGTTCCACGTTGCCGCTGGCATGGGACAGACGGGTCACGGAACGAACCATCACGTAGTTCCGGATTTCCTCGGACAGGTCGAACGCCCACTTGACGATGTCCTTGGCTTCCTGGAAGTCCCCGGGCTCCACCAGGGGCACCTCCATGAGCTTGGCGAATGCCCGGGACTCGCCCTCGTTCACCGAGGACAGGGCGCCCGGGTCGTCGCAGGGCACCAGCAGCATGCCGCCCCGGGTGCCGGAGCCGGCAAGATGCAGCATGAAGTCGGACGCCACGTTCAACCCGTTCTGCTTCATCACGCACATGGAGCGCAATCCGGCAAGCGAGGCCGCCGCCGCCACTTCCATGGCCACCTTTTCGTTTGCCGACCACTCCACGTACACGTTGGCTTCCGCGGGCAGCCTGGCCAGGCTTTCTATGATTTCCGACGACGGCGTGCCCGGGTATCCCGCCGCCACGTTCAATCCCGCCTCCAGGGCTCCGCGGGCTATCGCCTCATTGCCCATGAGAAGGCGGCGCTCGCCTTGTTTTCCTTCAAGGAGATGGGCCATGTCGTTCCTCCGTATCTACGGGCGCCAACCGCGCCCGGTGGGTGCGTTATGCGCCGAGAAGCCGGTTCACGATTTCCTCGCTCAGCCTGTAGGCGGCTCGTTTGCCTTCCTCCGCGGTGTTGAGCAGGCCCAGGGTTTTCGCCTGGGCCAGGGCGCGTTTCTTCTTGTTGCCGGCCGCGGTGAACAGGCCGTCCAGGTATTGTTGCGGCATTTCTTCCACGTCGAGGAAACCGGCTTTCCGGGCGCCACCCACCATCTCGGCGCCCTTCTCCGTCCGGATCACCAGGGAGTTGTACCCCGGCATGCCCTCCACGGCTCCCACGGACACGTCCGCCCACTCCGCGGTCATGTCGCAGCACACACCGCATCCCTGGGGGATGTACTCGCGAACATCCACCAGGGGAATCTCCACGGCGCCGCCATCGTCCATCTTCAAAACCAGGACCTCGGCGGGCGGTGGCGGGATGTCCATGCCCGTAATCCCGGAGACGTCCACCCTGTCCTCCAGGAGGGACATGAGGCCGCGCGTGTCCAGCGCCCACGTGCAGAACAGGCCCACCAGCAGGCCGACAGGATCCGTGAAATCCTCCCGGTTCAACGGATTGCCCCTCATCTGGGCGATGGCCGTGGCCTGGCAGGGCGTGGCCACCACACCCAGGTTCCGGTAACCGTCCCTGGCAGCCTCGTTCAACGCCGATACCGTGGGCGACGCCATGTACTTGGAACCCGCGGCCGAACACACTCCATCGGCGTCCGTGACCAATTCCGGCGTGGGCACGAGG
The DNA here is from genome assembly GCA_046542385.1 of Desulfatibacillaceae bacterium. GTDB lineage: Bacteria > Desulfobacterota > Desulfobacteria > Desulfobacterales > Desulfatibacillaceae > JBKHBM01. The sequence continues at coordinate 6,719 of JBKHBM010000056.1, forward strand.
CCCTCGCGTTTTGTCACCACCGCGCCGTCCAGTAGCCCGGCTTCCATGGCCCACGCCAACAGCGCGGTCACCGTTCCTCCGGTCTGGTACGGCACGTTCGGCGCCTCGGGGCCCGCCTTGGCCGCGACGACTTCCCTGTACCTGCCTATGGGTGAATCGTCGTACGGTTCGCCGTAACAGGCGTTGCTCAGTTCGTCGAGGTCCACCTCGATCTTCGGGCAGTAGGCGAAACACCGCCCCTGGCTCGAGGTGCAGGCAAAAAGCTGCGCCGTCTTGCCCCGGTACGTGGAAAAATACGGGCACATCCCCACGCATGCGCCGCACCCCACGCAAAGGCCCTGGCGGATGACGTCTTCCATCAGCTCATTGGGTCCGAAAAGGTTCATGAGTTTCTTCCTTATTGATTGGCAGGGGTTCGATTGGTTGTATCCATACCTACTCCCCGGTTTTGGACGGCGTCCCGCCGCCGATTCCGTAGGCGCGCGCAAGAAGGCTTACGGGATGACATACACGTTTGCCGGGTACGCCGGCCGCGATGTATCCGCGGCAGGAAGGACAGGGGGTGACCACGGTGTCAACCCCGGTTTGCTCAATGCGGGCCGTCTTCTTTTTCCGCAGGGCCGAGGACACGTCCCGATGCTCCAGGAAAAAGGAACCACCGGCCCCGCAGCAACTCCCCGGCTCCTCCATCTCCACCAGTTCGGCGCCGGGCACCTCGGCGAGAAGTTTTCGGGCGGCGTCGGCCAGTGTCGGGGACCAGTCACGGTGGCAAGGCTCGTGGTACGTGTGCCTGCCCGCCAGGTTCCCCGGTTTGGCGGAAAGGCCCACCTGGTTGAGGTAGTCGCACACCTCGAAGGTTTTACCCCCCAGTTCTGCGGCTGCTGCCCGCAAAGGGTCGTCTTCCGGCAACACCTTCTCCCACCATTGGCGCATGGCAAGCCCGCAGGTGGTGCAGTCCGTTACTATGGCGTCGAACTTGCGCTCGGACAGGGCCTTGATGTTCTCTCTGGCCATTTCAGCGGCCAACTCCATGTCGCCCGCCGCCGCGGCTGGAACTCCACAGCAGACGATGCCCTCAGGCACAATGGCCTGGATGCCGTTTTTCGCCAGTACGGCCAGGGTGTCGGCACCTGTGTCCTGGAACACGGAGTTGGTGGCGCATCCCACGAAGTAGGCGACACGCGCGCGGAGTTCTCCTTCCACCGGCGGCTGTTGCGCCTGGAAGGAGTCCGGGCTCAGGATGGGCAGCGACCTTGACAGCCAGCCCTTCTCCCGCGCGTAGGGGGCCAGCTTGCCAAGGAATCCGCCAGCGCCCCTGCTCCTCAGGATGGAGGGCATGACGCGACGCTTGAGCTTGTCGGACATGCCGCCGGTACCCAGTTCCCCTCTGGCGGCCATCGTGATCTCGTCCACGGCCACTCCCGCCGGGCAGGTCCGCGTGCAGGCCCCGCAAAGCAGGCACCGGGACAGCACCTCACGAACCCTGTTGTTCACGGGAATGTCCCGGTCAAGGAGCGCGCCACGTATGATGTCCATGCGCGCCCGTGGCATGTGCGTCTCCAGGAGATCCTCGGAGAACACCGGGCATGTCGCCTGGCAGAAGGCGCAATGGGAGCAGCGGGCCATCATGTCCTTGTAGGCGTCGAGTCTTCTCATCCCGCTGCCTCCGCTTTCTCCCCGGGTGGCAGGGCGTCCGGCTGCATCCGCCCCTTTTCCAGCCACAGCTTGCCGGGATTCATGATGCCGTGGGGATCAAAGGCCGCCTTGACCCGTTTCATGAGTTCCACCTGCGCGGCGCCGAGTTCCCATTCAAGGAACTGGGCCTTGTGCCAGCCGATACCGTGCTCGCCGCTGACCGTTCCGCCAAGGGCGAGGCCGGCCTTGATGATCTGGATTATGGCCTGTCTGGCCTTTTTCTCCTGCTCCTCGTTGACTTCCAGGAACAGGATGGAAGGATGCATGTTTCCGTCGCCCGCGTGGCCGCCGACACCGATGAGCATACCCAGGGTTGCGGTGATGTTCTGGAGCGTCTGCAAAAACTCGGGGATGCGGTGCCTGGGCACGGTGACGTCCTCGATGATGACCTTCTTGGCCATGGTGAGGATCAGTGGATACAGGCTGGCCCGGGCCCGCCAGTACGTGGCGCTTTCCACCGGATCCGAGATGATGCGCGTTTCGATGACACCCGCCCGTTCGCACAGGTCCCGAATGTTTTTCGCGTCCTCCTCCACCTGCCCGGGCGTGCCGTCCAGGTCCATGAGAAGGTACGCCTGTCCGGAAAGGTCGATGGGAGGCTGGACGATGGTGTTCATGGCGCCGGCCGCCATCTGGGAGATGTATTCCAGCATGGCCGGGACGGTGCCCGAGGCTATGATGTCGGACACGAGTCTGGCCGCCTGCTCCGGGGATTCGCACACGACCAGCGCGGTCTGGTGTGCCCGCGGCAGGGGAAGCAGCCGCACGGTGACTTCCGTGATCACGCCCAGCGTGCCCTCGGAGCCCGCCAACAGGTGGGTGAGGTCGTAACCCGCGGACTGCTTTACGCAGGAACCGCCCGTGCGCATTACGGTGCCGTCCGGCAGCGCCACCTCGCAACCCAGAACGTAGCTGGCGGTGGTGCCGTACTTGACCCCGCGGGGGCCGCCCGCCCTCGTGGCCACGTTCCCGCCCAGGGTGCAAACGGTCATGCTCTGGGGGTCGGGGGGATAAAACAGCCCCCCGGATTCCACGGCGCGGTGGAAGTTGCCCAGGACCACCCCGGCCTGGGCCCGGGCCGTCATGTTGCCCCGGTTGATCTCCAGGATACTCCGCATGCGCTTCATGTCCAGCACGATGCCACCGTGCAGGGGCGTGCACCCGCCGGACAGGCCGCTGCCCGCTCCGCGGGGCACCACCGGAACGCCTCGGCGGTCGGCGTACTTGAGCACCTCCGAGACCTGTCTCGTGTTGTCAGGAAGAACCACCGCGTCAGGCGCCCTCCGGGCGTGGCTGTAGGTGGCGTCGGCCGCATAGGCGTACAAGTCCGCCGGGTCGCTTTTAACCGCGTCGGGCATAACGATCCGACGCAGGTCCCTTGCCAGGCCTCTCATGGCTCTCCTTGCATGTTCGCGGTCCTTGCCGGGCAGCTAGTCAAATCCGGTAACTTTCGGTTTGTACCAGAAAATCGGCCCCCTGCGCAAGCATAACCGAACGATCGTCCAGGTGAAGGCGGTCACGCAAAAGGTCGCCTCGGGACCGTTTCGCGAAACTCCTTTCGCCACCACCGCCATCGGGTGCGCACCACGGACCTGCTGGCAACCTGTTGAAAGACGCGATCTGCGGCGTTGCGCTTCATTCCTCGTCGATGCGACGTACCATAAGTACGCCAACCTCCCCGGAATTCGCGGACCTTGCATCTCCCCGTTTTTGAACAGGCTGCAGGTTTCGAGTTGTTCAACGGACTGCTAAAAACCGGCCTTACCTGCATTGCGCGCCTGCTCCGCGGCCATCCGGATCGCGGCCACCAGGCTGGAATCCGAGGCCCTGCCCGTTCCGGCCAGGTCGTACGCCGTGCCGTGGTCCACGGAGGTCCGGATGATGGGAAGCCCCAGTGTCGTGTTCACTCCGTCCTCGAAATGGATCATCTTGAACGGGATCAGTCCCTGGTCGTGGTACATGCAGACCACCGCGTCCCACCGATTGCCCAGTGCGTGGTGGAACAGGGTGTCCGGGGGAAACGGCCCCTCAAGGTTCATCCCGAGTCCCCTCGCGGTCTCCATGGCGGGCGCCACGACCCGGGCCTCCTCGTCACCGAACAGGCCGTCCTCGCCCGCGTGGGGGTTCAGTCCTGCAACGGCCAGGCGGGGAGCGGGGATGCCGAAACGGTCCCGCAGCGCGTCGTGCGTTATCTGCATGGTGGACACGATCCGGTCCGGGGTGACCGAGTCGGGCACGTCCCGCAACGCCATGTGGATCGTCACCAGAACCACGCGAAGTCGATCGCCGGCCAGCATCATCACCACCTTGGGCGCGCCGGTCCGCTCCGCGAGAATCTCCGTGTGGCCCGCGTACATGTGCCCGGCTGCCTGCATGGCGGCCTTGTGGATGGGCCCGGTGACCACGCCGTCCACTTCGCCCGCCATGGCCAGGTCGATCGCTTCCAATATGTAGCGGACCATGGCGTCGCCCGTTTCCGAAGTCGGGAGCCCTGGTTCGCAAACGGCGGGGTCCAGGGCCGAAACGTCCAGACAGGCCACGGCGCCTCGTTCGTCCGGCATTCGTGCCGGCGAGGCCACACTCTCATACCGTACGTCCGAGCCGACGAGTTTCGCGGCGGCTTCCAGGATTCGGAGATCACCGGCCACCAGGGGCCGGCAACTGTCGTGAACCTCCGGGCGGCTCAATGCGCGTGCCAGGATTTCCGGCCCTATTCCCACGGGATCGCCCATGGTCAGGGCCAGGATCGGTCTTTTGTTCATGAGTGTCGCCCTTTCCTTGTCGGAAGGCCGGCCGGTCCCGAGCGTCCGACCGTACCTCTTTTTTGTATTCCTGTAAGAACACTGTCTTTCAGTTCATGGAAAACCGGTGACGGATTTCACAGGTTTTTTGGTTAACAACTGACATTATCACATGTTTTTTCCGATAGATGGTTTTCCGTTCGTGAAAAACCATAGCGTTTTGAGAGGTTTTAAGACCATGCTACACCAACCACCCGCCTTGCGCAATGCGAGCGTTCAATCAGATTTTTTTTGGTAACCGGAAACCCTTGGGGTTCAACGGGCTGAGGCCAGTTGAACGAAATTCATCGAATTTAAATGATTTCAGCCGATTTTTGGAATACAGGTTATCAACAGCCTCCCGACCGAAAGCCCGGATGTTACCAATATGCTTGGAAATGAATCCCTGCGCCAAAAGAGGTGTATTTTGGGGAATTTATCGGCCTCAAAATACAAAATTACCAGAATTTTCAATGTGTTGTACTCTGTTAGAGAACCATTTGTCCAAGATTAGGATACTCGCCCGGATCGGGCGTAACCGGCGTTGACTCGGACCGGTCCCCTATCCTACAACCCGCCCATCTTCTGGACACATTCAGCTCAGGAAGTAAGTTTTCTCGAAAGAAACTTTTGATGCTCGCTCTCAGAAGTGCTTAGTTTTCGAGCCCGGGATTTCCTTTTTTAAAATCCCGCCCCCTTTTCGTCCGTCAGGACGGAACATTCTGACTTCAGCCGATCGGCCAGGTCCGGGCAATGCGGTGGGATGGCCGCATGCCCTCCGGACAAGGCTCAAACGTGGCGGGCTCCCGGTTTTTTGCGCCGACGGCTCCGATGCAACTGGTATTTTCCCGGTGTACCCTGATTCCGCAGGTCAACTGTTCACTTTTATTCATTCCCGTGGTGGCGATATGCAAAACGACGTAATGCGCAGCGTTTGGGAAAAGGCAAGGGAAGCCGTCCGTGAACATCTGCCCGAAAGCGTGTATCACATGTGGATTGACCCTCTGCAGTTCATTCGCTTCCAGGACGGGCGCATCATACTGAGTACCCCACACCCCTTTTCGAGAAAATGGATTCTCGATCATTACAGGGACCTGCTTGTAACCAGCCTCATGGATACCGCCAGGCAGCCCCTCGACCTGGAGATCGAGGTTGCCCCCCCGGACCCCAGGCAGCAGAGGGAATTCGAATCCTCACGGCAGCAGAAAATCTTTCCGGAGAGCGTGGCCAAGACTCAGCGGGGACATTACTTCAAGCGGGATTACACCTTCGACAGCTTTGTCGTGGGCAATTGCAATGACTTCGCGTACACGGCCACCCTGTCCCTGGCCTCCAAAAAAAATCGACAGCAGAACGTTTTGTATCTGTGCTCCAAGACCGGGCTGGGCAAGAGCCATCTGTCCCAGGCGGTGGGCCAGTTCATCCTGGCTGAACACCCGGAGGACAAGGTCTACTACATGACGGCCGAGGACTTCACGGACGAGATGGTAAACGCGCTCAAGAGCAATTCCATCAACCAGTTCAAGAAAAAGTATCGGGAGGGATGCGACGTCCTCCTGCTGGAGGACGTGCAGAACCTCAGCGGCAGGGAAAAAACCCAGTCCGAGCTGGGCCTGGCCCTGGATTACCTGATCGACGCGGACAAACGGCTCATCTTCACGAGCAGCCACCGGCCCGGTGACATACCCAGGTTGCATGACGGCGTGTGTTCCCGCCTGAGTTCGGGCCTGGTCCTGAGCATGGACAAGCCGGATTTCCGCATGCGGGTCCGCATCCTCAAACGCAAGGCCCGGCAATACGGCGTCCGCCTCTCCCAGGAAGTCATCGAGTACCTGGCTTCCGAGCTTACGGACAACGTGCGGCAACTGGAGGCGGGTCTAAAAAACGTCGCGGCCCGGGGCAACCTCATGTGCGGCGAGATCGACGTGGCTGAGGCGGAGCGCGTGGTGAGCAACCTCATCAATGCCCAGAGAGAGATTACGCTGGGCTCCATCAAAAACATGGTATGCCGCTACTACCGGCTCACGCCCGAGGAAATCGTGTCCAAATCCCGCAAGGTGGCCATTGTCCGGCCCAGACAGATTGCGATGTACCTGTCCCGTCGCTATACGGAACAGTCCCTCCAGGCAATCGGCCGGAGCTTCAAACGGCAGCACGCAACCACCCTGCACGCCTGCGCCACCGTGGAAAGACACCTCCGCGACAAGGATCAGGTGGCGCGACAGGTGGAGCTTTTGTGCGACCGGATCGAATCCGGAGAACTTTAGCAGCCTGTTGAAAAACGCGATCTGCGGCATTGCGCTTCACTTCTCATCAGTGCGGCGTACCTCAGGTACGCCTTATTCCTCGAAATTCGCGCGCCTTGCACGCAATCGTTTTTGAGCAGGCCCAAGATTTCGAGTTTTTCAACGCGCTGTTAGCCCCGGACATTCACAAAGTTTCGCCAGTAGTAATTTTTAGCCATGTTTCATGTATGTTGCAAGTACCTGAATCCATGAGCGCTCTCAGGCAGCTCCGGGTGCACCCACCGCCCCGCCCTTCCCCTTGCGCGGCGCGAACACCAACAAGGTGCTTTGCGCCGCGTTTTTTTTGGGGTTTGTCCGTTGCGCAAATCGCTTTCCCGTGCGAAACCGTAATGTCGGGAGCCCGGTGCTGGAACTGTAAGCCCGGGTTCGGGATGCTCCGGCCGCGGTCACGTCCCGGGACATCGCCGGAGGCCGTCCGCTGGTTGCCGCCCATCCCGGGCACGGGGAGGTTCACGGCAATGACTTCTGGCCCGGCCGTGTCGAACCCTGCTGAATACACCCACTGGAAAGGCCCGCTGTTGGGGCCTTTGTCCGGATGAGGTTTGGATGACAACCATCTGTAACCACACCTATGACGAGTACCTGGAAATGGTGCGGGACTTCCATGGCCACGTGGCGCCCGGAATGGTCTTCGGCGGATACATGGTGGACCTGGCCCAAAGGCGCCTTCCGCGGGAGGGACTGTTCGACGCCATTTGCGAAACCCGGGCCTGCCTGCCGGACTCGTTGCAGATACTGACCCCCTGTACCATAGGTAACGGCTGGCTCAAGGTGCTGGACTTCGGCCGGTTCGCCCTGACACTGTACGACAAGTTCGAGGGCAGGGGCGTCCGGGTATTCGTTGATCCGGAGAAACTGGAGGACTGGCCCGAGGTCAAGGCGTGGTTCTTCAAGCTCAAGACAAAGCAGGAGCAGAGCCTCGACGTTCTCATGGACGAAATCCGGCAAGCGGGCCACTCTTTTTGCGGATGCCGGGACGTGAGGATACGGCCGGACCATCTAGTGCACCACCGACGCCAGGGGTTTTCCGTCTGCGCCTCCTGCGGCGAGGCATATCCGAAGGAGCACGGCCCGGTGTGCCGGGCCTGCCTGGGCGGGTCCCCGTACGAGAACAAGGGACAGGGAATCGAGACGCGACCTCTGCGGTCCGTTCCCGTGCAAGAGTCACCGGGACTGCGAGTACTGCACGACATGACCCGGATCGTGCCGGGCAGGGAAAAAGGCCCCCTGTACAGGAAAGGTGCCGTGATTACGGACGCGGACCTGTGCCGGTTGCAGAAAATGGGTCGGCAGAGGGTGTACGTGGCCGAGGAAAACCCTGAATCCCCGGACTGGGTCTTCGAGGACGACGCGGCCGTTGCGTTCGCCGAGGCCATGGCAGGTCCCGGCACCCGGGTGGCCGGCCCGCCTCGCGAAGGAAAGGCGGAGGTCCTCGCCGCCACGGACGGCCTGTTCGTCCTGGATTCCGACAGGCTGGAAGCCTTCAACCTCGTCCCTGGAGTGGCTTGCGCGACCCGGCACGGATTTTCCGTTGTGCGGCAAGGTGAAAAACTGGCGGGCACCCGCGCCCTGCCCATATACCTTCAAAAGTCCGTATTCCACCGGGCCCTGGGAGTGCTGCGCGGGGGAACCCTGTTTTCCGTGCGTGGGATGAAAAGGCCTCTGGTGGGCATTCTCGTCACCGGCACCGAGGTGTTCCAGGGACTGGTCAGGGACCGGTTCGCCCCGGTGATAGCGGAAAAAGTCAGGCACTACGGATGCGCGGTGGCCGGCACCACCGTCGTGCCGGACGACCGGGAGGCCATCCGGGAGGCTGTTCACGACCTGTTGGTGTCCGGCGCCGGGTTGATCGTCACCACGGCCGGGCTGTCCGTGGACCCGGACGACGTGACCCGGCAGGGGCTTTTGAACGCGGGAGCCGAGGACCTTCTGTACGGTGCGCCGATCCTTCCCGGGAATATGACCCTGCTGGCGCGCGTCGGAAATGTTCCGGTGATCGGGGTCCCCGCCTGCGCTTTGTTCCATGGCCGCACCAGCCTGGACCTGCTGCTTCCCAGGATCCTTGCGGGCGTTCCCGTTACCCGGGAGGACCTCGCCTCCATGGGCGAAGGCGGCATGTGCCTGGATTGTCCGGTATGCACCTTCCCGGAATGCGGTTTCGGGAAGTGACCGTTCATCATGCCAGGCAGTATCGACCGTCCGTCTTTTCCACGCGCCCTTCCTTCTCCATGCACTCCAGGTGCTTTTTCACCATGTGCCCTTCGAAAAAGGCGTAGATCCTCTCCATGTCCGGCAGGTATTTGCCGAAAATGGGCTTTTGCTCCACGATTTCCTCGAGGGTGCGCGGGGCGTCCAGCACCTTTGCCACGCGCTCCTCGTTCCTGTCGAACTTGGCCATGTAAGAGGCCAGCTCCTCCCTCAGGTTCTCGCTCACCGGAAGGCGGTGGGAGCTCGCCACCACTCGCGGGGCCATGTCCATGATTCGATGAATGGACGCCTTGAAGCGGTCGATGTCCGCTTCCGGGTTGCCGTAAAACGGGCCGATGCCCGTGAGGTCCACGTCAAAGGAAAACAGGATGTTCTCCACCGGTTCCAGGAAGCAGTAATGATCATCCAGGTGCCCGGGAGTGTGAATCGCGGCCAGCCGGACGCCACCGAAGTCGAGGACGTCTCCGTCGCGGAAACTGCCCGTGGGCTCGTAGTCGCTCAATCCCAAAAACCCGCCCACCCATCTGCGCCAGAACGCGGGCAACTCGGGGTCCGGACCCATGAGGCGCATGGACAGCCGTTCCAGCGTGCCCACCTCGTCCTTCCGTTCCTCGGGCACCCACAGTTCCCTGCCCTGGAACAGGTGATTGCAGGAAATGTGGTCTGGGTGGCAGTGGGAGTTCACCACCACGTCGATCCCGTATTCCTCCATTACCGCGTTGCACGCCTCTGGTCCGCATCCCGTGTCGATCAGGGCGCGGACGTCGTCGCCCAGCACCAGGAAGGAAAAGCCAAAAGGAAACTTGCCGTTGGTGGGCGTGTTGACGATGTGTATCCTTTTGGTGAGCGGAATCAGGTCCGGCTTGTTCATGCGGGGCTCCGTCTAGTTGTTGTCCTGTCCCGCCGCGAACCGTCCCTGGTTGGATGGACACACGGTCAGGCACTCGTGGCACTTGAGCCAGTAATTGTACCCGGCGGTGTTCACGACCCGTTCAATATGGCGTACGGCGTCCGGGCTGTTCAGGGCCAACGGATATATGGCGTGCTTGATCGTGTGGCCGAGGCACTTCATTTTCATGAATCCGTCCTCTCCAATGGATTCACTGGGACAGGCGTCCATGCACAGGGTGCATCCCTCGGGGCATGGCTCGTAATCCATGGTCGGCGAAGTGCCCAGGTCGGCGGTGGTCACCACGGCGCCGAATCGCAACATGGTTCCGTAATCCGGATGGTGCACCAGTTGGTTGTGGCCGAACGCTCCCAGCCCGGCCTTGACGGCGGAGTGCTTGAGGGACAGCACGCCCCAGGGTTCGGCCTCGTGGAATACCATGGGAGCGTAGGATGGAGCGGGCACGGCCAGTTCTCCGGCCTGTTCCAGGTGATTGGCCAGGGACAGGCTGATCTCGTCCAGCAGGGGGTAGACGGAATGATAGGACCTGTGCAACGCATACAGGCTGCGTTGCGGGCTGTGCAGGATGCCCCGGGGCACGGCGATCCCGTAGACGACCACCGTGGCTGCACCGTGGAGAATGTCGCCGGGATGATGCCCCCCGGGCGCGTCGTCGAATTGGTCCGGGGAGGCGAACCCTGTGAGCGTTACGCGTGGTGCCAGGAAATCGGCGACGGATTGTTGTGTGAGGGAAGACATGCAGGCCTCCTTGGCCAGCGGCAATCAATAGCACGCGAGCAAAAATGGGTTGAATCTACGCCTGCGCCTGTCCTGCAAGCCTTTTAAGCAGGCCCCTGAAAAACAACTCCTCATCAGGGGACAGGCAAGCCAAAAAGTCCGCGTTGGCTGTCTCCACCACTTTCCGCACCTCGGCGGCCACCTCCCTGCCCTTGTCCGTGAGGCACACCAGCACGGCTCGGCGGTCCTCCGGGTTCGGAATGCGCTCCACAAGGCCGGACCTGACCAGGCGGTCCAATATGCCGGTGGTGGTGGCGCTGGTGATCCGCAGTTTGTTGCTCAACACGTGGGATGGAATGCGGTCTTGCTCAAACAGAGAGTTCAGCACCAGGGCCTGTGTGGCGGTGATGTCCAGGTGCGCCACCCTGTGCCCGTAGAAAAGCACCCCGGCCTGTGTCGCCTTGGTGAGTTGGAAGAATATGCAGTCGATGACGTTCATGAAGGCCCCCGCCAAATGGGTAGCATGCTGATTATTCGGAAGCAAGCAAAATCGTCCCGCGAACCTCCACTTTCAAGACACATGAAGGAAGGGCCGGAACTCCCTGACACATGGCCTGCCCCGCGGGTGTCCGCGGTCACGTCGGAACTGCCGGAACACCCTTGTCGCCCCTGCTTTCGTGGGGAAAGACAGTAAGGGCTCGGAGTGGAAGACCCGAGCCCTTTTGGTTCGGAGGAAGATCAGCATGTCCGTAAATGCCGGGAAGGGTTCCCGACGGGCATGGTCAAACCGCCTGGTCCAGACCGCAAACCATATTGATGTGCTCGAGGAGGGTCTTGAACAACTGCGTGGTGCGTTTTTCCAGCCGGTCATTCAATGCCCGGGCCACGTGCTCCATGACCCGGAAGCCCATTTCAAAGTCCTGGTGGAACAGTTCGACGAGATCCCGGGAGCGGACGCTCCACACGGTGGAGGACTCCACGCAGACCGCGGACGCCGAGTAGTGGCTGCGTCCCAGGATGGCGGACCAGCCGAAGGTGTCCCCGGGGTCCACAGCCGTGACCGACACGGAAACCTTTTCCGACGCCACCATGTTGAGCAGAATCTTGCCATGGCCGAGCATGTACAGGTAATCGGCGGGATCGCCCTCCTTGAAGACCACCTTGTCCCTGGCGTATTCCCTGGCCTCCACCATGGGCGCGAAGGCTTCCAGCATCCCGTCCTCCAACTCGGCCAGAAAATGTATCCTTTTCAGTTCGGCAATGGTCAACATGGTCACATCTCCATAACAGCCTGTTCAAAAACGCGATCCTCGGCGTTGCGGCGAGTTTCTCTTCGATGAGACGTACCGATTGTACGCCAACCTCCACGAAATTCGCGCGCCTTGCATCTCATGGTGTTTGAACAGGCCGCAAGTTTCGACTTTTTCAACAGGTCGACAAGGACGCGGTTTTCACGCCCACAAAAACAACACAACGAGCACGAACAGCGCGGCGGCGGCCGCAACTCCCACCGGCATGGCCCCATGCTCCAGACTTTCCCGGGTGTACCGTTGCCTCAGCTTGAAATACTCGCCGCGATAGCCGAGAATCCGGTACAAGGGCCAGAGGAGGATGTTCGCCACACGCACGTGTGCGTCCCGGGCCAGGCGGGCAAACCCTCCCGCCACTTCCCTGACGAAAACCCTTTCGGCAACCTGGTTCGCAGCGTTGAGTACGGCCGCCGCGCCTCGATCGATCCAGTATCCTCCCTTGCGATAGAACCAGTCGGTGTCCAGGTTGATGGCACGGATTTCCGCCGGATACACGCCGGAAAGCATGAGCAGCGCGAAGGCCAGGGCACCGAACATTAGAAGCTGCAACTGCCCGACCACGTGGGCCCCGGTGTACGGCACGTAATCAACCGGGTACGGAAGAATTTCATACAGGGGTGCGGGGTATACTCCGATTCCGATGCAGAAGGCGGCGGCGATGCCCATGGCGATCAGCATGTTTTTGGGCGGCTCCTTGGCCTTGAGCCCGGAATCGTGGCCGAAAAACATGAAAAACGGCACCTTGATGCCGGCGTGGTGGAACACGCCGGCGGAGGCGAACTGGAGCATGAGCCAGACAATGGCGAGTTGGTTGTGACCTGCGGAACTGACGATCATGGACTTGGACACGAAGCCCGAAAACAGGGGAAATGCGGAAATGGACATCGCCCCCACGATACAGAAAACGCAGGTCATGGGCATGTACTTGTACAGGCCGCCCAGGTCCGTGCATCGTATTCGCCCCGTTACATGCAGCACGCTGCCCGCGGACATGAAGAGCAGGGCCTTGTACAGGATGTGGCAGAAAGCATGGGCCACGGTGCCGTTGATGGCCAGTTGCGTGCCGATGCCCACGCCGCACATCATGAATCCCACCTGGTTGATCAGGCTGTAGGACAACACGCCCCGAATGTCGTTTTCCAGTACCGCGTAGAAAATCGGGAAAAAGGTCATGATGGCTCCGAGCCAGATGAGAAGCTCCGTGCCCGGAAAGGTGCGCGCCATGAGGTACACGGCGCTCTTGGTGGTGAACGCGGAAAGGAAAACCGATCCCGTGGGCGTACCCTCCGGATAGGCGTCCTTGAGCCATGGATGCAGGGGCGGAATGGCTGCGTTGGTGGCGATGCCTATGAAGATCAGCCATGACGCTGCGCCGTCCAGGCCGATGTATTCCACGGCGATGCTGCCCGTTTCCGACAGACGCAGCACAATGCCCGCCAGAAGCACCAAACCGCCGGCAAGATGCACCAGAATGTACCGGAACGCCGCGGCCCGCGCCTCGGGTGTTCGTCTTGCCAGAACCAGGAAGGTCGAGGCCACCGCCATGAATTCCCAGTACACGTACAGGGAGAAAAAATCGCCCGCAAAGGTCACTCCCAGCGCGCTTCCCGCGTAGATCAGCGCGGCCATGTGCTGGAGGTCGTCCTCCACCCGCAGGGCGAAGATGAAGCCGATGATGCCGATGATGGAAAAAATGTATCCGAACACCCGTGACAGGCGGTCGAATTCGCCCAGGATCAGCTCCTGGCCCAGAAACTCGAAGGTCCACCTTGGCCCCTCGGGCGCGGCATGCACCACCGCCAGGGCCAGGACGGGAAGCAGGACTAGCCAGGCGCGCTTTACGCCGCCCCGTAGAAACGGCACGAGAAACGCACCGGCGATGAGAATGACTCCGGGTGGCAGATCAATGATCATAGTAATCCTCGTCCCGCTTGATGAACCACCTCAATACCTTGGCCGCAAGCACCAGGACCACGCAGGAGACGAACCCGTATGCCGCGTAAAAACTGGGCGCATACTCCCAGGCGAATTCGGGATGCTTTTCGATGAAGAAATCCACCAGCAGGAGCACGACCAGGGAGGCGAAAAACACGCGCAGAAAAATCTTTACGTTTTTTGGTTTGTCGAACCAACCGGTTTTATGCTCCATGGTGAAAAACCCCCGCAAAACTCACGATGAGCCACACGACGCCCACGCCAATGGCCACGTAAAGCGCAGTACGGTATCCGGGCACGGGTTCATGGTCGAGAACCATCCTCTCCCCTTGTTCGACCTCCTCGTGATACTCCTCCATGCCCTATCCTCCCCCCATGATCTGGGCTGCGGCCAGGTTTGCCAGGTCCATGAACGGCCATGGCTTGAAGAACAGCAGAAGCGAAGCCAGCGCCGCGACGATGATGGGCGCCAGACACCACCCCGGCGCCTCCCGCACGCCGCCCTGGAACCGGCCGTGCTCAGGGTGTACGAAAAAGGCGTTGTACACGATGGGCAGAAAGTAGGCGGCGTTCAGCAGGGAACTGACCAGGAGCACGGCCAGAAACGCCATCTGCCCGGCTTCCAGCGTACCCAGCAGCAGGGTCCACTTGCTCAAAAAACCGCCGGCCGGAGGCAGGCCGATCACGCTCAGGCTCCCCACGAAGAACGCGGCCATGGTCACGGGCATGCGGCGCCCGATGCCCTTCATGTCGCTGATGTTCGCAAGACCCGTGGCCACGAAAATGGCTCCTGCGCAGAAAAACAGCGTAATCTTGCCAAAGGCGTGCATGGCGATGTGCAACAGGCCGCCGGCCATCCCCTTTGGCGTGAGCAGGGCGGCTCCCAGCAGAATGTAGGACAGCTGGCCAATGGTGGAAAAGGCCAGCCTGCGCTTCAATCCGTCCTGGGACATGGCGATGAGCGAGGCCACGATGATGGTGATGGAAGCCAGTATGCCCACCAGGGTGCCCAGGTCGAACCGGGCCAGCAGGTCCACCCCAAAAATGCCGGTGAGCACCCGGAAGATGGAGAACGCGCCCACCTTGACCACGGCCACGGCATGCAACAGCGCGGAAACCGGCGTGGGCGCCACCATTGCCGCGGGCAGCCAGGCGTGCAGGGGCATGACCCCGGCCTTGGCCAGACCGAACACGAACATGAGCACCAGCCCCGTGGCAACCCCGGCGCTCACGTGTCCGTTCAATATGCCCTGGGCCGCGAAGTCGAGCGTCCCGGTCTTGACGTAACACACCACCATGGCCGGCAGCACCAGAGCCACGGAACCGCCCACGATGAAAAAGAGGTACTTCCTGCCCGAAATCCGGGCTTCCCCGTCCTGATGGTGGGTGACCAGCGGGTACGTGGCAAAGGACAGGATTTCATAGAACAGGTACAGGGTGAGCAGGTTCGCGGAAAAGGCCACGCCGATGGTGGCCGACAGGGCCAGGGCGAAAAAGCAGTAGTATCGTGTCTGGGAATGCTCCCGCAATCCACGCATGTATCCGATGGAGTATGCCGAGGTGACGATCCACAGGCTCGACGCCACCAGCGCGAACAAAAGACCCATGGCGTCCACCCTGAACGCCAGGGGAACTCCGGGGATCACGTCCGCGAGCGTGAACACCACCTTGTGCCCGGCGACAATCAGCGGCAGCAGGGACGCCACAAGGGCCAGCTTCACGGCACCCGCCACAAAGGTCCATGTCTCCCGCACATTGGCATTGCGACTGGACGCCAGTATCGGAATCACGACAAGGGACGCGCACACGGCCAAAAGGGGCCTTATGGAGTAAATCTCCTCCAAATCATCGCTCCTGCGGTCACAACGGCGCGGGCAGCGCCGGATCTATGAATAGCCGGACAATGACGCCGGTGTACAACCCCACGACAATGAGCCCGGCCGCCACCACCCACAACGGCACAACCATGGACAACGGCGCCTCCTCGATGGCCACGGCATGGTCTTCCACATGCCCGTGAGGAGTACCTTGAGCGTGGCCGTGGGCGTCCGTGTCGCCCTCGGGAAAAAAGGCGTACTCGAACACCCGGAAAAAAAGCACCACGTTGACGAGGCTGGAAAGCAACAGGGCTATGACGAATTCATACCGTCCGGCCTCCAGGCCTCCGCGAATCAGGTACCACTTACTGAAAAAGCCGCACGCCGGGGGTACGCCGATGATGGACATTCCGCCGGCGACAAAGGCCATCATGGTGAACGGCATTTTCGCGAACAGTCCGCGCAGGTCCTTGAACGCGTAGCTCTTGATCCGCCACGTCACGTTGGCGACAACCATGAATATGCACAGCGTCATCAACGCGTCGTTCAATACGTGCAGCGTGGCGCCCGTAAGCCCCGCGCGGTTGCCCAGCCACGCGCCGCCCACCATGTATCCGACCTCGGACACGATGATGTACGCGGCCATCTTCTTGAGGTCCTTCTGGGCCAGGGACATGAGCGCGCCGGCCACTATGGCCACGGTGGCCAGCACCACCACGATGCCTTCCAGGGCGAGCTGCGAAAACACGTAGTCCGGAGTGAACACGGTGAGCATCATCCTGAGCATCACATAGATCATCACCTTGGTCATGAGCGGCGCGAGCAGACTGGACGACGCGTTGTTGGCGTGGGTGTACGCCCCGGGGAGCCACGCATGCAAGGGAAAGAGCGCGGCCTTGGTCCAGACGCCGACCATGATGAGCAGGAAGCCTGCGAGCAGGGCCGGGGAACCGTACAGGTCCGGCAGCAGCCGGCCCAGATCGACCATGTTCAGCGAACCGGTGAGCATGTACAGGAAGCCGACGCCCAAAAGGTAGAACGAGGCGCCGATGGTCCCCAGAAGCACGTAATTGAGGCCGGCCAGCGCGGCCCTGTCATCGCCCCGCGCCACCAGTGCGTAGCCCGTGAGGGACGAGATCTCCAGAAGCACGTAGAGATTGAATGCATCCCCGGTGGCCGTCATTCCCAGAAGACCCGTGACGGAAAGCAGGTAGAGGGCGTGAAAGGCGAACGCTTTTTCGGCTTGTTCCTCCTCGATGATCCTGCGGGATGAAATGAGGTTCAAAAGGGCCACCGCCGCCACGACAACCAGCACCGGGGCGTTCAGATAGTCGATGGCGTAGGAGATGCCCCAGGGAGGGTCCCACCCTGCCATCCGATAGATGAAGGGCCCCTGCCCCAATACGCGCAGCGCCGTCGCCACCGAGGAAAACAGGGCAACGGCCAGGCCGGCCACGGCAAGAGGGAAACACAGCGACCGGCGGAACCATCCCGCGGCCGCTATGAAGCATGCGGCCAGAAGCGGCGCAACCACCAACAATGCTGGGGACTGGTCCATCACTCTCCCTTCAGCTGATCCGCGATCTCGTCTTCTTCCAGTGTCTGGTACCGTTCGTAGACCTTGACGGCCAGCGCCAGCGCGACACCCAGGATGGCCACGGCCACGACGATGGCGGTGAGCATGAGCACGTGCGGCAGGGGATTCATATAATCGACGGCATGCACGGCGTGGTGTTCCGCGCCATGTCCGTGATGGATGATGGGGATGGTGGCGCCCTCCTTGGTGGAGAGGGAAATGAAAAACAGGATGATGGCGGTCTGGAAAATGTTCATGCCTATGATCTTTTTGACCAGGTTGTTCTTCACGATCATGGCATACAGGCCGATCATCATCAGGGTGATATAAATCCAGTAATTGTACCTGGCGATGACGTTGGCTACAATGTCTTCCATTGCTACAGCCCCTGCCTGTGCCTTCCGGCGGACGAGAGATTGGTGTAGATCAGCACCATGGTGGCCATGACCGTCACGGCCACGCCGATTTCCACCAGCAGTATGCCGTGGGACCTCGCCATGACCGGGTCCGTGTACAGCACCCGGGCCAGCGAACTGTAATCCAGGAAATTGGCGCCCAGGACCATGCACAGAACCCCCGTGCCGGCATATATCAGCACACCCACCGGGCTGAGTATGCCGATGAACTTCTCCGTGACCCGCTTCTGACAGGTCCGGAGATCGTAGGAGATCGCCAGGAGGATGAATGCGGCTCCCAGTACCACACCACCCTGGAAGCCGCCTCCGGGACTGTGGTGTCCGTGGCCCACCACATACAGAGCATAAATCTGGATAAACGGTATGAGGAGACGGCAAACCGTCCGGACGATCATGTCGCGCGGGGTCCAGAACCGGTCCACCCGCTGGATTACGTCCGATTCCGGTACCTCCATGTCCGAGTCCTGGATGCGGATGATGAGGTCCGAGGCGGAGTGACGGTACAGTCTCTCCCTGGGCCTCGTGCTTTCGTAGACGCGCAGAAGCAGAAAACAGGCAAGGCCGGCGGCAAGGACCACGGTGGTTTCGAACAGGGTGTCGAAACCACGATAATCGGCCAGGACAGCGGTGACGATGTTGGGCACCGCCGTGTCCTCGACGCCCTTTTCCAGATAGTACGGGGACAGGTATTCGCTGGCGGGGGAATGGGGGTCCCCCCAGGCCGGAAAATCCGCGCTGGCATAGATCAGCACGCCCCAGCAGGCAAGCACCAGTATGATCCAGAGCTTTCTAATCTTTCGTCCTCCTGGTGGTCCGGAAAACCGCGGCTACGAAGAACACCGTACTGACCCCCGCCCCCACCGACGCCTCGGTGAAGGCCACGTCCACGGCGCCCATCAGGGCCCAGAGAAGACACATCATGAAACTGTAGGCGCCAAAGAGCACCGCGGCTCCAAGGAGGTCACGCACGGTTATCGCCGCCACCGCGCAGATTACGACCAATGTCAATATGGCAAGATCCAGTTGCCAGATCATGCGCCTTTGCCTTTGCCTTTCTCCCTGATCCAGGGCTTCAGGCCGGCGCGGACGCCGGCTTCCGCAATGGCGTGGGTCGCCGTGGGACTGGCCAGGAACACGAATGCCACGGCCAGCACGATCTTCAGACTGGTCAGAACGGAACCCAGGGTGAAAGGCGCGAGGTTGTAAACGGCCAGACCGGTCATCGACAAAAACGCCCCCAGCGTGTCCATCTTGCCAGCCGCGTGGAGCCTGGAGTAGAAGTCCGGGAATCGGATGATTCCGAGGGAACCGCCGGTGAAAAACACCAACCCGGCGATGATGAGCAAAAGCGCCAGTGCGTTCAACATAAGCCTAATCCCAATGTATCCGCGGTACTGGTTCCTCTTCCGTTCCGCCCAACCCCTTGCGCTTCTGGAAATACCTCGAGGCCGCCAGGACCGCGATGAAGTTGAGCATGGCGTAGGCCAGGGCTATGTCCACGAACATGTCCACACGGTGGAACAACAGACCGATGACCACCAGCAGGACCGTGGTCTTGGAACCGATCGCGTTCGCACCCACCAGCCGGTCCGGCACCGTGGGCCCGAAGGCGCCCCTGTACAGGGACACGGCCATGAGAAGGGTGAGGTACAGTCCGGCTCCCAACAGGAACCCGTGCATACTCATTCCTCTTTGAATACCCGGGCCACCTTTTCCTCCATGCGCCTGAGCGCCTCCCTGTCTCCGGCGGTGTAGTCCAGCGCGTGGATCCGCACTTCACCGTCGACCGTGGTCTGGAGTGTTATGGTTCCCGGGGTCAGCGTGATGGAGTTGGCGTACGTGACTATGGCCAGCTCGCTTTTTAACCGGGTGTGCAAACGAATTATGTGGGGGTCTATGCTTTGTCGTGGGTCCCTGCTCAAGGACAGCTTGAACACATGGATGTTGGCCAGGGTTACCTGGTACAACAGCCACGGAATGTAGCCCATCATGCGCCAGGAAATCCCATGCAGGCCGGCCAGGGTCCCGGAGACGAACAGCAGGTCCCTGGAGGTCCATGCGACCAGGAGGCTCGCGATGATTCCCAGCGACAGGTGGAATGCGTCGAATTTGCCGGAAAGCAGAATCCAGGTGGCAAACAGGAGTACGAAGGCAAGCAAAAAGCTGAGGACACGATAGCGTGTCCCCGGCTCGGGGGCCGCGTCTTCCCGTCTTACCTGCTCGGGCCCCAGAAACGGCAGTTGTTCCAGATCATAATAGTCCACGTCCGACTCCGTTTCCCCTGGAGAGGCCCCTGATTCCGGAGGGCTGTATCCGCTGTATGTGGAAGTCCATGGATCGACTGGAGCGTGTCCTGCGCGTACTCGATGGTCGCATTGTGCCCAAAATCAAAAAATCTATCAACAGAAATTTTGTTTTTTCCGGAAAATGCCGGTTCAGACAGGCCGGCATATTGTGTAAAACCCAAAGTCATGCTATAGGATTCGCGGAATACTCGAAAAAGAATCTCCGAGGATTCCCATGGGTTGCATACCCCGCCCGAGGACTGCCCCCGAAGATCCGGCACCTTCCCGGGAAATCTTTTCATTGCGGAATTGAACCAGGGACCTGTTGCAGTCTGCTGAAAAAACCGGAATCAACAGCCTGTTTGAAAGCGATGAGATGCAAGGCGCGCGAATTTCGAAAAGTAAGACGTATTTATGGTTCGTCGCATCGACCAGAAATGAAGCGTAACGCCGCGGATCGCGTTTTTCAACGGGCTGGCAACCCCTGGCAAGGGGGAAGGAACGAGGCTGGAGCGCACGGGCGATGACACAAGGCACCCCTTTCATACCGCAGTGTTTCGGCATACTCGAAGAGGTATTCCCCATGGGGGAGGACGGACTCCGGCATTCTCCCCAAAGATGCCTGGACTGCGAGCACAAGACGGCCTGCCTCAAGTTCTGCCTGCAAGACCCCCAGGACGGCGCCGTGGTCCGGGAGGAACGGGTGGACCGGGCTTACGACGGCGGCTCCATGAGTTTTCTGGAGCGCTGGTCCAAAAAGAAGCACCTGCACCGGAAGCGGCAAAAGGCGCAATCCCCCCGATCCAGTACGGAGGAATGACATATGCGGACGCTCAAGGACATCCATGTACAGGGCAAGCGGGTTTTCGTACGGGTCGACTTCAACGTCCCGGTGACCGACGAAGGCGAGGTTGGAGACGACACACGCATCAACGCCGTACTTCCCACCGTGCGCCATCTCATTGACCAGGGGGCGAAAGTCGTTCTGGCTTCGCATCGCGGAAGGCCCGAGGGCGCGACTGACGACCGGTTCTCCATGAAGCCGGTGGCAAAACGGGTTTCCGAACTGCTGGGGACCGCTGTTCCCCTTGCGCCGGACAGCGTGGGCAAAGATGTATGGGACATGGTCGACAAGCTGGAAAACGGGCGGGTCCTGCTTCTTGAAAACCTGCGCTTCCATCCCGGCGAGACGGACAATGACGACGGATTTGCGCAACAACTGGCCGACCTTTGCGACGTCTACGTGAACGACGCTTTTGCCGTGTCCCACCGGTCCAATGCCTCGGTCGAGGCCATAACCCGGCATGTCGACGTATGCGTGGCGGGTTTTCTGCTGGAAAACGAGATCAAGTACTTTCGTCAGGCCATGGACGATCCTACCCGGCCTCTCGTGGCCGTGTTGGGAGGGGTCAAGGTGTCCGGCAAGCTGGAAGCGTTCCGGGCCATGCTGGAACGGGTCGACGCCTTTGTCGTGGGCGGCGCCATGGCCAACACCTTTCTGAAGGCCCAGGGCGTTGGGGTGGGCGGGTCCAAGGTCGAGGGGGACCTTTTCGGGGAAGCCCTTTCCGTGATGGAGGAGGCGAAAAGGACTGGTGTCCGCTTTTACCTGCCCGTGGACGGCGTGGTCGCGGAGGAATTCGACAAGGACGCCGTGTACAAGGTCGTGCCGATACAGGAAGTACCCGAGAAGTGGCTGCTGCTGGACATCGGCCCTGCCACCGCCCTGCTATACAGGGAGGTGCTGGAAAACGCTCGCACCATCATCTGGAACGGCCCCATGGGCGTGTTCGAGATGGACGCCTTCGCCATGGGTACCCTGGCCGTGGCCAATCACGTGGCCAATGCACACGCCCTGTCCATCGTGGGCGGCGGAGATACGGACGCGGCCGTGCACAAGGCCGGCCTCACCGACAGGATATCCTATGTGTCGACGGGCGGCGGCGCGTTTTTGCGACTCATGGAAGGCAAGGACCTTCCCGGGGTGGTCGCATTGGAACAAACATGACGTCCGGCGGGTAACAGCCCGTTGAAAAACTCGGAATTGCCAGCCTGTTCAAAAACGATGAGATGCAAGGCGCGCGAATTTCCAGGAATAAGGCGTACTTATGGTACGCTGCACTGACGAGAAATGAAGTGCAACGCCGCAGATCGCGTTTTTCAACAGGCTGGTAAAGACCCGGGACACTTAACGAGACGAGACCAGACGGAAAGCGGGGTGAGACGTGCCTCATTGGGTGTATCGAAACCAACTGAGCATGCAGAACCGACTCAGGCGTTCCTATTATGAAGTGCTGCGCGACCAGTTGGACCAGTTCACGGTGGGGTACGCCCTGATCAATTCCTACAAGAAATTCGTGGGTACCGGGGCCATCTACCCGTTCGTGGAAAAGCGGGAGTTGAAGCCCCGGGCCCGCATTCCCCACCAGGAATACGAAAGCCAGAACGCCTTTCTGCTGCTGTTCGTCGAGGATGCCATTCCGTCGATCCACAAAAAGTACATCCGGTTTTTCGACGACAACAAAGTCACTAAGAAAAACCTTTTGCGCACCAAGATGGTGCCTCTTTCCAAGGACTTCGACCGTCGCCTCAAGCACCTGGAGTCCGCCAACTTCTTCAACCTGCTGGAACAGCTTCTGCCCGTGGATTACGCGCTGCTCATCCAGCGGGATCCTGCCACCAAGGCCAGGCACCGCTACAGCATGACCCACTACCACGTGCGCGTGGACTGGCCCATCGCCGACGCGGCGGAGGACCTGGCCCGCAAGCTGCGATACATATCAAAGGACCTGTACGAAAAGGGAGAGGTGCTGGCCGAGGATCTGCAGAAAAAGTTCTTCGAGTACTACGGCATGCCCGTGATGGCCGGAGGACGCCGCACGGCCGCCATCGTGGCGGCTCAGTTCCTCAAGCGTCTGCCCTGCATTTCCACGGTGTACGTGGGCAGCAGCGAGAGCCGGTCACTGATCCGGATAGCGGAGCACGACGTGAGCAAGTTCGTACTGATCAAACTTTCCGCCCTGCAGATGTCCGAGATCGCCGAGGCCAACGAGATCAGGCTGTCCACCTTCAAGAAAAATTATCTCGTGGCCCGGGAGGGGACCCACGGCATCGCCCTGTTCCGCGCCTCCTACGCCCATACCTATCCGGCGCGCATACCGGACGACGGCAAGATCCGTGAGCTGAAGCCCGACCTGAACTGGCTCACCGTGGACAGTCAGTATGTGATTCCCAGGCCCGGTACCTGGAAGTTCCGCCCCCTGCCTCACAACATGATCTACAGTTGACGGAGGCTTCCGCGACGGCTTTCCGCATCCCTCCGGCGCACTGCGCGCCATGCCAAAATTCCTGAAAGGAATTTCCCGGATCATCGGAAGGTCGGCCCCGTTATCAGCCTGTTGAAAAACGCGATCTGCGGCGTTGCGCTTCATTTCTCGTCAG
>JBKHBM010000057.1:0-30072 GCA_046542385.1 Desulfatibacillaceae bacterium
TCGACGAGAAATGAGGCGCAACGCCGCAGATCGCGTTTTTCAACAGGCTGCTACGGTTTGTCAGGCCGTCCGGATTTCCACCCTTTCAAACGAGCCGGTCCCTGTGTCCACCACGCAAAAACCCGGATTTCCCTCCTTGCCCATGATCTCCCCGGGATTGAGCAGCAGCGTGTCGTTGATTCGCTGCGAATAATGCAGGTGGGTGTGCCCGTGGAACACGGCGTCGTAATCCCCCGTGGAGGCAAGGCCCAGGCCCACCTCCGGGTGATGGGTGAAGGCCACGTTGAAGGCGCCGTCGGCGAACAGGCCCACCGGGTCGAACAGATGCACCGGCGTCGTTGCGGCGGCCGCGGTGCGGGTGAGCAGGAACCGGTCGCCGTCATTGTTTCCGAATACCGCGTACACGGGCAAACCGGAGTCCGCCATCTGCTTGAGGGAAAAGGGGGCCACGAAGTCTCCGCAATGGATTATCACGGAGCAGCCACGGTCCCCGGCCTCGGCGAGCGCCTTTTCGAGGTTCCAGATGTTGTCATGGCTGTCGCTCATCACGGCAAGCAGCATTTGTCTCTCCTTTTCGGGGGAGGGGTCGGCCCGCCGGTGGTGCGCGGCCGTTGCGGCCTTGCGGATTCCACGGCCCTCCAGACATCCCACCGCGGATTGCCGAAGTCGTGGAACAGGTGCACGAATACTGGGCGGGCCCGCGGGCCTCGGAGGGACGTGCTGAAGACGAGCCCTCCATGGTGGGTCAGTTCGCGGTTTCCGCTGTCCAGTATGCAGTTGTAGTCCTGGGACATCCAGGGACCGTTCTCCATGCCGGCCTCCCACGCGGTGGCGGCCAGGGCGCCCTGGTCACGGACGGAAAACCCGGGATTGCCGAAGGTGTCCAGGACCCGCGCCCGCCAGGCATCCATGAACGGGCCGGACCGTTCGTCGAACACGAACACCCCGCCATTGGGGTGCCTCCATTCCGGCTCCATGTCCACGCCCCAGTGTTCCCTGGCAGCCCGGGGGAAATGGTCGCACCGGCACTCGTAGATGTCCCGACCGTTCGGGTCCACCCACCTCGCGTTTGCATGGTCGTAAAACACCCCGAGTTCCCGCTCCACCCTTCGCAGCAGCTCGTGGTGGCGTCCGCCGCCAAGACGCAGGATGCGCACGGCGCGGTTCACCAACGGAGCCAGGACGCCGCCGATGCCCGGCGGCACCGGGCGGACCGCGGCCCGGCGCAATCTTTCAGCGATGCCGGGCCCCGGTCCTTCCCAATCACGGGAATGCCCGGAGTACGCGGCAACCAGGGCTTCCACGGCATCTGTTCGCTCCCGCATCCCGTCCAGGCATCCGCAGCCCGCGGCATAAGGGCTGAACTCGTCCAGCCGGCAATGGTCGGGACACAGGCCCACGGGTCCGCGAGGCTGGCCAAAGACACCTTCGACACCGGGGCGCACGGCAAGCACGTCCGTGTCCAGGTAACAGCAGGGGACCCTGGCGTCCACGATCTCGTGCAGGCTGGTCTTGAGCAGCATGGCCGCCTGCCGGTCCGTGAGTTCGGGCGGGGTCGGTGCGTCCACCACCTCGACGTCGCGCAGGGGGGCACGGTTCCGTTTGCGGTCGGTGACCGCGAGAATCCGGGCCCCGGAGAAACGTCGCAGCCGGTCCACTGCAACGCCGAGGCGTTCCAGGTGCGCGGCCGGGCCCGTGGCGACGAACACGAATGCGCTTTCGTCGGCACTGACCAGCGTATCGAATCCCAAAAACTCCATGCGACACCATGCCTTCGCGGACACAACCGGAACCACGAGGCATTGTGTGCCAATTCCCCGAGGGTGTCAACACCCGGCCCGGCCGGAAACCCGTGCCCTCACGCGGGCAAACCGGTCTCCCTTCCCGGCTGGCGCGCGACCAAACCGGAAAGCCGGGCAAAGGTTCGCGGGTTGACTAAAACCCGGCGCCGGGATAGGCTTACTGCTCGGGATTGCTGAGATTCCTTGCGTGAAATCCTTTCCGCGCACAGCCAGCCTCACGAGGAGGACGCCGTTGGGCGATTCGGCGAAACAACGCCTTGAAGGGGCCGCCCGGGCGGTCCGCACCCACGACTGGTGGTTGTACAAGATACCGCCGCTGTTTGCCGTGGCCTGCGCCCAGATCGTGCTGTACTCCATGGATCCGGGTACCGGGCTTTTGCTGCTGTTCGCCACCGTGTTCGTTTCCCTGTGCACGGCCGCCGCCTTCGGCTACGCGATCAACGACTGGTGCGACGCGGCGCAGGACGCCCGGGTCGGCAAGGCCAGCCCCATGGCCGGGCTGAGCCTTCCGGCGCGGCTTGGCGTTGTGGCCGCTCCGGTCGCACTGGGATTCGCCCCCGCCTTCCTGCCCGGTTACGGCCCGCTCGCCACCATGCTGCTGGTGTTGCAGTTCGCGGTGCCGGCGGCCTACTCTGCGCCGCCGCTCCGGTTGAAGGAACGGGGGATTGCCGGAGTTGTCGCGGATGCGGCCGGGGCGCACGTCATACCCACCCTGTTCATCCTGGCCGTTTTCGCCCACGCGGCCGGCGGCCCGACCCGGACCGCGCTGGTTTTCGGGGCGGCCGCGGTGCTGTTCCAGGGCGCCGCCGGTGTCAAGGGCATCCTGTGCCACCAGGACAGGGACCGGGATCGCGACCTGGAGGCTGGCGTCCGCACCCTGGCCGCGTCCGTTTCCCACGAGAAGATCCTCCGCGTCCTCCGGCTGTACTGCTATCCCCTGGAGATGGCGGGGTTGACGGCCATGGTGCTGGTGCTGGCCGGGGCGGCGCCGCTGCTGGCCCTGGCATATGTCGTCCATGGCGCCATGGAACTGCTCAAACTGGCCATTGGCTGGCGGGTACGCCTTGGCTCGGACAACGTCCCGTATCTTCCCTTTGTCAACAACTTTTTCCCCGAGCTGGCCATGCCCATGGCCCTGGCCCTGTCCTGCGTCGGTGTGCACGCGGCTTACGCGGTCCTACCCGTGGCCTTCGTGCTTCTTTTCCGGCCCAATGTGGCCAACCAGGCCGCCGAGACCCGGCGGCTCTTCCTCGCCCTGGAGGAACGCTGGCAGAAGGTGCGCCGCCGCACCGGCGAACTGGCCCGCGCCTTCTGGAAGCGTTTTGTCCGGCGCGGGCGTCCCGGCGTGAGCGGTTAGGCCATGTGCGGAATTGCCGGACACCTGTGGCATGATCCGGACCGCCCGGCAGCGTCCGACGTCGCGTGGGGCATGGCCCGGGCCCTGTCCCATCGGGGGCCCGACGGCGTGCGCGCCGGGGCGTTCGGCAACGCGGCGCTGGGGCATGCCCGGCTTCGGGTGATCGACCCGGCTCCGCGCGCGGACCAGCCGCTTGCCAACGAGGACGGAACCGTCCGGGTGGTGGCGAACGGCGAAATCTACAACTTCGCCGGATTGCGCGCCCGTCTGGAAAGCAGGGGCCATGTCTTTGCCACGCGATGCGACGCCGAGGTCATAGTCCACCTCTGGGAGGAGGCTGGAGAAGCCTGCGTGCACGAGCTTTCAGGCATGTTCGCGTTCGCCGTGTGGGACTCGCGCGACCGCCGGTTGTTCCTGGCCCGGGACCGCCACGGCCAGAAACCCCTTGTCTACCTCGCCGAAAACGACCGATTCCTGTTCGCCTCCGAGATCAAGGCCATCTGCGAGGCGCCCGGCGTGGAGGTGCGACCCGATATTACGGCCCTGCACCATTATCTGGCCTACCAGTCCGTGCCCGCGCCGTGGACCGCGTTTGCGGGAATCAGCAAGCTGCCCCCGGCCCATACCCTGACCGTGAAGGACGGCTCCGTGCGCCTGCGCCGCTACTGGCGGCGCACCTTCGCGGACAAAATGGCGGCGCCGTCGTCGCAGGACCTGGCCTTCGAGGCAGCCGAAAGGCTCTTTAAAGCGGTTCGGGCCCGACTTGTCAGCGACGTGCCGCTCGGCGCGTTTCTGTCCGGGGGCCTGGACTCCTCCCTGGTGGTCGCCATGATGGCCCGGTGCCTGGACGAACCGGTTCGGACCTTTTCCATCGGGTTCGACGAACCGGGTTATGACGAACGCCGCTTTGCCCGCGCCGTGTCCCGGCATCTGGGCACCGAACACAGGGAGTTCGTGGTGCGCCCCGACGCGCAAGCCGTGCTGCCCTCCCTGGTTTGGCATTACAATGAACCGTTTGCCGATCCGGCGGCCATTCCCACCTGGTATTTGTGCGGGCTGGCCCGCGAACACGTGACCGTCGCCCTGTGCGGCGACGGCGGGGACGAGTGCTTTGCCGGGTATCCCAGGTACTTCCATTCCCGGGGCGGCGTGGCGGCGGCCCTGCGGGACATGGCGGTCCGGCCGTCCCGGATCGGAATGTACGGGTCGCCCCGGCTCGGCGCACGGGGCAACTGGTCCCTGGCCCGGAGGCTGAACAGGGACAGGCTGGCCTACTACGAAAGCCTGGCCCACTTTTCCGAACCGGTTCGCGCCGGGCTCTACACCCCGGACATGGCCGCGGCCTGCGCAGGGACACCCGCTGTCGCGCTCATCCTGTCCCGGTACGGGGAGTCGGACGCCCGAAATTTCCTGGACGCCACGCTGGACACGGATCTGGGCCTGTACCTGCCCGACACCCTGAACACCAAGGTCGACGTGGCCTCCATGGCCCACGGCCTCGAGGTTCGCGCCCCGTTCCAGGACCACGAACTGGTGTCGTTCGCGGCCCGCGTGCCGGCGGAACGGAAGCTGACCCGGGACGGAGAAACCAAGCACCTGTTGAAACTGGCCGCCGGGCCCTATCTTCCCTGCGAAATCGTTCACCGCCCCAAGATGGGGTTTTCCGTCCCCCTGGACCAGTGGTTCCGTGGCCGCTTGCGCGAAATGCTGTGCGACACCATCCTGTCGCCGCGGGCCATGTCCCGGGGATACTTCCGCCGCGATTTCGTGGAACGCCTGGTCCTAAGCCACATGGAGGGCGAAAACCGTCAGTACCTCCTGTACAACCTCCTCATGCTGGAAATGTGGCACCTCATGTTCGTGGACCGGGTCCTGTCCCCGCCGCGACCGGAGACGGCCCGATGACGCCCCGGGTGGTCATGCTCATCCAGGGGTTCGCCCCATACGGCAACGGCGCGGAACTGCAGGCCGAACGGCTCGCACGAAAACTGCTGGGCCTGGGGCACCGCGTTCACGTGGTTACCAACCGGCTGGACGGGTCCTCTCCGGTTTTCGAGAACAGCGGCGGCCTGGCCGTGTGGCGAACGCGGGAACCGCTGGCCTACCATCTCCAGGGAGACTACCTGCCCCTGTTTCCGTGGCTGGTGCGGCACAGGCGTCATTACGACGTGCTGCACTCCCACATGGGCCAGGCGCACGCCATGGTGGCGGCCGCGGTGGCCCGCTGGTTCAACAAGCGTACGGTGGCCAAGATCGCCTGCAATGGGGAGTTCGGAGACCTGTGCGCATTCACCAAAAACCGCCGCGCCGCCTGGGGCATGCGCCTGCTGCGCCAGACCGACGCGTTGATAGCTCCAAGCCGCCTTGTGGAGCGGGAGCTGGCTGACTGGGGGTTCTTCCGGGACCGCGTCCACCACATCCCCAACGGCGTGGACCCCGTCGAATTCCGGCCGCCCGGGCGGAGGCCCCCGCCGAGACCTTTCCGGTTTCTCTTCGTGGGCAGGTTCGCCCCGCAAAAGGGGGTGGACGTGCTGTTGCGGGCCATGAGGGTACTGGCGGCACAACGTCCCGGCGACGACTTCCGGTTGAGCCTGGTGGGCAGGGGGGTGGAAGGATACGACTACCGGACCCTGGCGTCGGAACAGGGTATCGCGGACCGGCTCGATTTCTCCCGGTTCACGGACGACATGCCCGCCGTTTACGGCGGGCACCACTGCGTGGTCCTGCCCAGCCGGGCCGAGGGGCTGTCCAACGTACTGCTGGAAGCCATGGCCTGCGGCGCGCCGGTGGTTGCCACGAAGGTCAGCGGCTCCACCGACGTGGTGGTTCACGGCGAAAACGGCCTGCTGGCGCGGCCCGGCGATCCCGGGGCATTGGCCGCGGCAATGGCCCGGGTGCTGGACCATCCACGGGAATCCCGCGTGCTTGGCGCCCGTGCCAGGCAAACCGTGGCCGCGAACTACTCCCTGGACGAGGTGGCGCGGCGCTACTCAGCTCTTTACCACCGCTTGTGCGGCCTCGGGGGGCAAACATGATCGAAGGCCTGCAATGGCTGGAAACCTGGGCCCGTGAACGCTGGCCGGCGTTCGACTTCGCATGGCGGGCCACCCTCTACGTCTGGTACCGGTTCACCCCCGAAAACCGCGCGGACACCGCGTGGGCCGCGGGATTCTTCGCCCTGATGTTCTGCACCATGGCCAGGGACCGCGCGGAGGAAGTGGTCCGCCGGGCCGGGCCGCCCGAAAAACCCGGTTATCTGGGTGATCCCGAGACCTACGACTTCACGTTTGAACAGGTGGACCTGAGTAAACCGCCCCCGGACCGGGCACGGAAACCCGGTCGGGAAACACGCCCCTGACGGACCATCCCTCTGAATCCGTGACGAGAGTGTCGGGCAATCCATGGAAGACCCCATGGCTCAGGCATGCTGAACGCTTCACCATAAAACCCACGGGTGGCACCGGCAGGGCGAGGAACACGAACACCCGTGATTTTTTCTTGCGGTTTCTTGAAAACGGCTTACTTTCTACGCTTGTATAAGGACATACCGCGCGACATGCGGGGCCGCGGGGTTTTACGATCGGAAAAACATTCCCGCGCCGCCGGCTTCGTGCTACATTCCCGTCAAAATAACACAACCCGCACACAGGCCCATGCTGAAAAACAACGGACATCGAAAACGAGCGCCCTACAGACAGTCCGACGGCACCGTCAAAAGCAAGGTAACCCGCGAACGGATTCTTGCCGCCGCCCGCGACGTCTTCACCAGATACCCTTACAGCACCGCCAGCATGCGCATGGTCGCGGAGGCCGGCGGCTTCCAGCACTCCCTTATCCGGTACCATTTCGGTTCCAAGAAAGGCCTGTTCGAGGAACTGGTGGCGCGGATGGACAAGGAACTGCTGGACAACGTCACGCCCATGCTGGACGGCATCATGGAGCGCCCCCTCCACGAGATCCTTGAGCTGTTCGTGGACCGGTTTCTGGAATTCAACTTCCGGGAGCCCGACAGCATGCGGGCCATCATGCTCAACGTGGGGGAGGTGGAGAGCCTGAACCACACCCTGCCGGGGCTTGACACCATGCAGGACATGCGGCTCAAGGTGCTGCGCCTGTTCTCCACGGGACAGCTGGCCAGGGCCCCGGAGCGGGCCAGCGACATGTGGCTGTCCTCCTTTGTCATGTCCGTGTCCAACTACGTGGGCGCCGCCGCGTTCCACGCCGGATACCTGGGCTTTGATTCGGAAAGCGCCGAGTACCGGGACTGGGTCCGGTCCGCGCTGCTGTTTCTGTACTATCCCGCGCTGGAGTCCCTGGCCATTCTGGCGTTGACCGGCGGGGACGAACCCCCGTCCAATCCGCCGGAACACGACCCCTGGGGCCAGGTCCGCCTCCAGGACGTGGACAACGCAGGCATGACCAAGGGCGAGGTCACCCGGGCCAGGATACTGGCTGCCGCGCGGCGGGTGTTCTCGATGCACCCCTACGACTCGGCCAGCATACGGACCATCGGAAGGGAAGCCGGACTCGACTACACGCTGATCCACCATTACTTTCCCGCCAAGGCGGACCTGTTCGAGGCGGTGGCCGAGGAATTGTACCTGGATTTTTCAGCGGCCGCGCCGACATGGTTCGACGGACTCGCGGGCATGCCCCTGCGGCAGAGCTTCTCCCTGTATCTTGACCGGGTGCTGGACTACTGCTTCAGAAAACAGGAGGGCCTTGCCATCCTGGTGCAGAACGTGGCGCAGACCGAACGGCTGGAAGACCTTCCGGGCCTCCAGCACCTGACCCGGCTGCATACCGAGATCCGGGAGCTTTCGGACGTGGTGGTTCCCAGGGCGGCGGGAGAAGGGAACGTGGACGTCTGGCAATACGGCATCATCACCCTGACCTACCAGTACACCGGAGCGTCGGCGTATCCCGCCCGCATTCTGGGCCTTGGCCCGGCAAGCGCCGAGTACAGACAATGGCTCAAGGACATGCTGATGCTGGTGTTCTATCCTACTCTGAAGCGGCTATTCCTTGGCGGGAATCCGAAAGAGTGAGCAGTCGGGCCGGGGGAGGGAAGGAAGCGGTGGCCGCCGGTGATCGACACATGTTCGGGAAACCATTCTATCCGGTCTGAACCTCCCTGAGCAACCTGACGACTTCCATGAGCCGGTCGCGTTCCTCGGGAGGCGCGAACAGGCCGGGAATCGGCTCGTTTGCCAGCATGGTGCCGGTGGCGCTTTCACCGACGAGGCCCAGCAGCATGTCCGCGAGGTTGCCGGAAAACCCGCCCTGGTCCATGTGTTCGATCCACTGCATGAACAGTTCGTTTTGCGTGATCCAGAAGGGATCCATCCGCGCGGCGCCCCCGGCCTCGCATTTGGTTTTTGACACGAGGGCCCGGCAGGCAAAGGGGCGCACCGGATATACGGGGCATGCTCCGTCCTCCCCTAGAAGGGGGCACGCGCCGGGTTCCAAATCTTCCGGCTCCTCGGGCAGGTCGCCTCCTTCCATGCACACCCGGGCCAGCCCGTTCATCGTGGTGGGCGGGGTGTAGGACCGGCCGGCGGGCGGAAGTTTTTCCAGCAGGTCCCGCTGCCCGGTGCGCTCCAGGTAGTCCAGGATGAGCCGCGCCTCCGCCGAGGTAAGCACCACACGGTCCGTGCAGCAGGCAACGCACCCCTTTTCGCAGGCCAGCGGGTAATCACCGACCAGTTCGTCGAACAACTCGTAAATTCGCAAAAGACCGGAATTCATTCAACAACTCCCGCGGACGGGCTCTGGTCCGTCCGGTGCCTTGTCATTGCTCGCGTTCCCGCACGAAATCCGCGATCCTGGCCAGCTGCGCGCGAGTCGGCCCTTCCGGAAACCCTTTCAGGAGGGACTTTGCCCGTTCCAGCATGTCGGCCGCGCGTTGTTTCGAGTAGTCCGCGCCTCCGTGCTGATGGATCATGTCCCGCACGAATGCGAACTCCTCGTCCGTGGCCCGCCTGGCCCGGACGATGTTCCGCAGCCGCCTGGCGTCGTCCGGTGGCGCGCTCCGGAGGGCGTGGATCAACGGCAGGGTGACCTTGCCCTCGCGAATGTCCGTGCCCACGGCCTTTCCCGTGACGTCGGGATCGGAATCATAATCCAGCAGGTCGTCGACCACCTGGAAGGCCATTCCCAGGAGCCTGCCGTACTCGGCCAGGGCCGTCACCTCGCTGTCCCCGGCGTCGGCCAGCAGCGCGCCCACCTTGCACGCGGCCTCCATGAGCACCGCCGTCTTGCGATAAATCACCTCGTCGTACTCTTCCTCGGTCAGTTCCGGGCGGCCCGTGTTGGAAATCTGCTGTATCTCGCCTTCGGACATCACCCCGGTAACGTCGGCTATCGTCTTGATGACCGGAAGCCTTCCGGTATCCGTGGCTATGGAGCAGGTGCGGGCCAGAAGGAAGTCGCCGGTAAGCACCGCCATGGGAATGCCGTACCGGATGTGCCCCGCGGCCCGGCCCCTTCTGCGGTCCGATTCGTCCACCACGTCGTCGTGCAGCAATGTTGCCGTGTGAAGATACTCGAACACCGTGGAGAGGGTGTGGTCGAATCCGCCGGGGTACCCGCACAGCCGGGCGCTCAGCACCATGAGCAGGGGGCGGAGCCTCTTGCCGCCGGCGAACAGCACGTGCCCGGCGATTTCCCGAACCAGGTCCAGCCTGGGGTTCAGGTTGTCGGTCAGGGCCTGCTCGATGGCCGCGAGGTCGTCCCTGGCAGCCTCCAGGATTTCCTGTTTTATGGAACTCATGGCACCTCCGCGAGAAGATCATACACCCCCGCGCCTGTTATCCTCACTTTTACGATGTCTCCGGGACGGACATTGCCCGCCACGTGGCACACGCCATCCACGTCGGGCGCCTGCCCACGGGTACGGCCCGTCCACTGGAATCCGGGCTCATCCGAGGGTCCGGTAACCAGGACTTCCGCCTCCGAGCCGATTCGCGCCTCGTTTCCAAGGGCTGAAATACCGGCCTGCATCTCCATTAGACGGTCTCTCCTGGCTTCCGCCACGTCCCCGGGGACGTGTCCGGGCAACCAGTGGGATGGAAGGTCCTCGGCGTCCGAATACACGAAAACCCCGGCATGGTCGAATCCCACCTCCTCCATGAAACCGGCCAGTTCCAGAAAATCCTTTTCCGTTTCTCCGGGAAAGCCCACCAGAAGCGTGGTTCTCAGGACGGCCCCGGGAACCTTGTCCCGTATCCGGACGAACAGGCCGGCCAGTTTGTCACGGCTGTTCGGACGACCCATGAGCTTGAGGATCCGGTCGCTGGCGTGCTGCACCGGGATGTCGAAATAGGGGCAGACACAGTCGGCGTGGGCAGCCACGGTTTCCAGCAATTCGTCGTCCACGTGGTCGGGATGCCCGTAAAGAAAACGGATTCGCGCCCTGCCCCGGACCTCGGGCGCCAGCCGGGCCAGCAGCGTGGCCAGGCTCTCCCTGTCCTCGAAGTCCGCGCCATAGGCCGTGGTGTCCTGGGCCACCAGGACGATCTCCCTGGCCCCGCCGTTCACCAGCAGCCCCGTCTCCTCGGCAATGTCCGCCACCGGCCGGCTGCGGGCCCGTCCCCTTAGTTTTGGGATGATGCAGTAGGTGCAGCGCTCCTTGCACCCTTCCTGGATTTTCACGTAGGCCATGTGCGGAGTGCTGCGCATCCTGGGCGCGCATCCCGGCTGCAGGGCAGACAGCGACGGGTCCGGGATCACGCACACCGGTCCCTCCACGGTTGCCGCAAGCACCCGTACCGCCTGGTCCATGGCTCCCGTCCCCAGAAACACGTCCACCTCGGGCAGCGCGGACACGATCTCCGTGCCGAAACGCTGGGGCAGACAGCCGGTCACGGCGAGAATGCGGCAGCGCCCGGAGTCCTTGCAGTCGGAAAGCTCGAGGATGGTGTCGATGGATTCGTCCATGGCGGTGCGGATGAAGCCGCAGGTGTTGACCACGATGATCTCGGCGTCCGCCGGGTCGTGGGTGTACACGAAGCCGGCCCGGGCCAGGGCGCCCAGCAGGAGTTCGCTGTCCACCAGGTTCCTGGCGCATCCCAGGCTGACCACGTGGACCAGGCGTCCCTGCCCTTCCCCGGTGTTGGCGCCGGCCGTCATTGGTCCCAGGCCTTTTTGATCTCCTCGCACATGGCGGGTAACACCTCGAAAAGGTCTCCCGCCACGCAGTATTCGGCGCGGCGGAAACCGGGCTGCGGGGTTAGGAGGGCCGGCGTGCGGGAAAACTCCACGTCGGCCAGGACGTGCGAATCGCCGACCCGGGTACCGGTCGCCGTCACGGCCCTGTCCACACCCACGGCAAGGGACGTGCGAAGCGTTTCCTTCGCGTCGGACTCCCCCAGGGACAACGCGACCCCTTGTTCCAGAACCACCTTGTTCATCGCCACCCCGTGCACCTTTCCCGACTCATCGTATTCGTCTTCGGCTCTCCCTCGGCCACTTTCCCGATCCTGGCCTCGTATAAGCCACACGGCCAACCGTGTCAACCAGACGCCGGGCAGGCAGGGAAACCTCAAGGCACGTCGCCGGGTCCATGCACCCCCATTCGGCGTGCATTCTGCGTGCTTGACACCCCCGTGGGCCCTGATTATTATTTTCCCAGTACTATGTAATTTAATCTCAATTACTTGCGGTCGTACGGAAACCACGTCGTAACGAACGCAATTTTTTATGGAAAGCGGTGAAACGATGGCTGGTAAAGACTACTACAAGATTCTCGGAGTTTCCAAAAGCGCTTCCGCCGACGAGATCAAGAAAGCTTACCGCAAGCTGGCCATGAAGTACCATCCGGACACGGCCCAGGGTGATCCTACCGCCGAGGACAGGTTCAAGGAAATCAACGAGGCCTACGCCGTGCTGGGTGACAAGGAAAAGCGCGAGGAGTACGACACCCACGGCAAGGAGGGCTTCCAGCAGCGATTCAGCCAGGAGGACATCTTCAAGGGCTTCAACTTTGAAGACATCCTTCGCGGCTTCGGCATGGGAGACGCCTTCATGGGCCGCGGAGCCAGGGGCGGACCCGGCGGAGGGCGCCGCTTCTCCTTTACCACGGGGGCGGACCCCTTCTCCCAGGGTGGATTCGAGGGAGCCGGTTTTGGAGGACAACCCTTTTCCGCCAAGGGACAGGACCTGTTGTACGAAATGCCCCTGACCCTCGAGGAAGTCGCCCAGGGGGCCAGCAAGACGGTTTCCCTGAACCGCCAGGGCCAGCCCGAACAGATCAACGTGAAAATTCCCAAGGGACTGGTGACGGGCAAAAAGATTCGCCTGGCCGGCAAGGGTGAACCCGGGCCGGGCGGCGGCCCCCCTGGAGACCTGTTCATCCGGTCCAGGGTACAGCCCCACCCCGTGTTCGAGGCGGACGGTTTCGACCTGTACGTCAACAGGGAGATAAAGCTGACCGACGCGCTGCTGGGCACCACCGTGGAGGTACCGACCCTGGGAGGCGAGACCCGGAAGCTGAAGATACCGCCGGGAACCCGGCATCAGACAAGGATGCGCATGGGCGGACACGGCCTGCCGGAGATGCAGGGATCCAAAAAGGGCGATATGTATGTGCGTGTACTCGTGAGAATGCCCAAAAGCCTTACGGACGAGCAGAAAAAACTGGTGGAAAAACTGGCTGAAACCGGGATTTGACGGTTCGGAGCAAATTTCCGGCTGTCCGGAAGCCCCGGAGGGGAGCGGTTCGCCCCTGACCTTCAGCCCGTAACAGCCCGTTGAACAACTCGGAATTGGCAGCCTGTTCAAAAACGATGAGATGCAAGGCGCGCGAATTTCGAGGAACAAGGCGTACTTACGGTACGCCGCATCGACGGGAAATGAAGCGCAACGCCGCAGATCGCGTTTTTCAACAGGCTGATAAGGGGACGCGGCCGGCGTGAGGGCAACAGCCTGTTGACAATGTCGGCCGCGGCGCTGCAACTCATCCCTCGCCGAGGCGGCGCACAATGAATGCGCCAACCTTTCCTGAAATACCACGCCTTCTGTCCCTCTGTCTTTGAACGGGCCGTGGATTCGTGTCTTTTCAAAGGACTGGCGGCCCCCCCTGTAACGATGGCCGGGAACTTTGTCACGGATTCCGGGAACATGCACCGTGGTGGCCGTTCATTCAGGGTTTCGGGTCAATCCGGTCGGCATTTTTGGTGCAACCTGTACGGCATCGGCGGCAGACAACTCTCTTTTTCCTTGAAATACCATTATTTATTCACGCCACGTCATTGACAATCCGAAGAATTCCGTGTATGTCAAGGTAGATATACCATGAGTACGCCTGTATGCTGACTACGTGCCTCGAGGATCCCCCCGAGACCGTACGCTCATGGAACGGACCATTACGCCTGGTTATGAACGGCAATGCCCGAACTTGTCCCTGTACTTACTCCCGGAGAAATCGAACACAAGGTGTCTGCCCTGGCCGAGAGTATATCACACGATTATGAAGGCGGCGGGCTCGTTCTGGTAGGCGTGCTCAAGGGCGCCTTCATCTTTCTGGCAGACCTTGCGCGGAAGCTGACCATACCCATCGAGATAGACTTCATCGGAGTTTCCAGCTACGGCTCGGACACGGAATCCCGCGGCACACTCACCTTCACCAAGGAACTTGACCTGGACGTGAAAGGCAAGGACGTTCTTCTCGTGGAGGACATAGTGGACACCGGGCTTACGCTCACAGGCCTGGTCAGGCATTTCCAAGAGCTGAAACCACGCTCCGTGCGGACCTGCGCCATGATCGACAAGCCCGAACGCCGGAAAGAGCAGGTGGATGTCGACTATGTCGGCTCCAGGGTTTCAGAGGGTTTCCTTGTCGGCTATGGGCTCGATTGCGCCGAACGGTACCGGAACCTGCCCGGCGTGTACGAAATTCGCGAGTGAGCGGGCCGGGGATTAGGCGAGTTCCCGGTCACCCGCATTGCAGCAGCCCGGACTGTGCGGCCCGCATTGTTTTCGCGGGTCAAAGCCCCTGCGGCGGTCGATTTACGCCTTTTGAGAAGCGTACATGATAGTAACTTGCACAAATTGCGGCATTCATTACAACCTCGACGAGAGGCTGGTTAATCCTGATGGCTCCAAGGTCCGTTGCGACGCCTGTGAGACGGTATTCACCGTTGGCAAGGACGGCGCCTGGCCCGTTCGGGACGAAATGGCCGACTCCGCGTTGCCCGCTGTCTCCGACGAGGAGGACACGGGTGACGGCAGCCCCGGCTTCTGGATGTCGGCGGCCGGCGAGGTCCTGGTAGCCCCCCCGGGGCTGAGGCTGCTGGATGAACCCACGGAACTGAGTATGGGGCTGGGGCCAGAGCCTCTGCCCCTGGGCCGGCAGATGGGGCTCGGCGAGGACCTTGGCGTGGAGCCGGGAAGCCTTTGGCGCGAGCCCGAGGAATCCATCGGCGACGACAGGGAAGCCGTGGAGATCGACCAGGCGTTGCGCGGCCTGGGCAAGGACCTCCAGGATGGAGAAGAATCAGGTCAGGAGCCTGGAGACGAGCTTGAATACACCGAGGTGGAAGGGCCCGAACCGGTGGAAAAAGCGCTCGAACATCTCGGCGAGAACCTTGAAACCCTGGGCACCGGCAGAGTGGCCATGGAGGTTTCCGATTCGTCGCGCTACCCGGAAACATACGGCGATGACTCGGGCGAGGAAACGGAAATCGATGCCGGTGGCGAACCCGTGGACGACGCATTGAGGGAACTCGCCCACGACCTGGGTTCCCATGACGCGGAACCCGCCGGGGGTGATGGGCTCGCCGAGGAGGAGCCGCGTACCGGGCTGGAGGGGGACTCCAGCCAGGCATCGGATTCCGAAGGCTGGGGCGGCGCCGTGGAGGAGGAATCCCCGGAAACCGGAGGGCCGGAAGTTGACGAGGCCCTGGAACACCTGGGCGAAGACCTGGAGAGCCTGGGCCGCCAGGAAACCGGGCCCTACGAATATGCCACGGGCGGCCCTTCCTGGCCGGACAGCGGAGAGACTGACGAGGAAACGAAAGCCGCGGACCATGTGTATGCCGATGCCGAGTCCGTGGGCCGGATCAACGCGGAGCTGGACGACCCCGAGATGTTCGAGGATCTGGGCCAGGATGTGAACATGGAAGGAAAACCCGCCGCAAGGGTCCTCGAAGAGGAGTATGCCTCCGAACCCCGGAACATGGACGTGGCCACCGAAGGCCTGGACGAGGGCGCGCTGGACGTGGAAGCGGACCTTGACCTGGGAGCCGGACCCCCCGGCTATTCCCCCCGGGAAGACTCAGAAGGCACTTCCGACGATCTGGAGGACGTGTCCCTGGACCTCGAGGAATGGGATGAGTCGGAGGAGCCTGCCCGGAGGGGCGAACCCGGACCCCAAGAGGGCCCTGGCGGGGTGAATGCCGTGGGCGACGCACTGGAAACCGCGGAGGAGGAGGAGTTCCCCGAGGAGGAGCTCGAGGAGGAAGGCCCCGGTCCCATGGACGACCTGGGCATGCCCGACCTCGGAGCCACCGCGGAGGAGATCGAAAGTTTGGACGCCTCCGAATACGGCGAGACCGGACACGAACAGACGGAAGCCGGCACGGTCGACGAGTTCGAAGAGGTGGAAGACATCTCCGAGGACCTGGAGGACGTCGAGGACATATCCGACGCCCTGGAGGCCGTGGAGGAGGAGTTCCCCGAAGAGGAGCCGGTAGAGTTCCTCGAGGAGACCGTCGAAGTCGTCGAGGAATTCGAGGAGACAGAGGCCGGCGACGAGGCAGGCCCGTTCGCCGGGCCGGTGGACGAAGCCGCCGAGGACCTGTTCACCGGGGACGAGGATTTCGGTGCGGTCGACGAGTTCGAAGAGGTGGAAGACATCTCCGAGGACCTGGAGGACGTCGAGGACATATCCGACGCCCTGGAGGCCGTGGAGGAGGAGTTCCCCGAAGAGGAGCCGGTAGAGTTCCTCGAGGAGACCGTCGAAGTCGTCGAGGAATTCGAGGAGACAGAGGCCGGCGACGAGGCAGGCCCGTTCGCCGATGCCGTGGACGAAGCCGCCGAGGACCTGTTCGCCGGGGACGAGGATTTCGCCGAAGTCGACGAATTCGAGGAGGAAGGCCCCGGTCCCATGGACGACCTGGGCATGCCCGACCTCGGAGCCACGGCGGAGGAGATCGAAAGCCTGGACGTCTCCGAGATCCTGGAGGACGTCGAGGACATCTCCGGCGACATGGAGGCCGTGGAAGAGGAGTTCTCCGAGGAGGAGCCGATAGAGTTCCTCGAGGAGGTCGAGGAGACAGAGGCTGACGACGAGGCCGACCGGTTCGCCAGGGACGAACTACCCGATTACGAGGCTCTGGAGCCAGAGGAACCCCCGGAGGACCTCGAGGAAATCACAGAGGGCGTCGAAGAACTCGTTGATTTCGCGGATTTGACGGAAAAGCCCGAAAGCCCCGGCTTTGCCGACGACGAGGGCGTCGAGGCCGGATTCGGCCAGGAGGATTTTCCGGATGACATTGGCCTGGCTCTGGAAGAGGGAACCATCGAGGAGCCCCCGGATCTTCCCGAGTACCCTTTAAGCGATGACGAAGGTCTGGAGGAAGCCCTGTTGTCCGGGGCCTTTGAAGTGGAAGGGGCACCGTCCCCGGAGGGGCCTGAAGCGGAGGAAGTCGAAGAGGAATTCGAGGGGCTTGACGTCGATCTGGCGGCCCTGGAAGAAGACGGTACGACAGACCAGGAGGAAAAGGAAGAGGCCGAAGAATCGCCCTCGGAGCAGATTGTGGGGGAGGAAGCCGCCCTGGAGGAGGCCGAATTCGACCTTGGACTGCCGCTGTTGGACGAGGAGGCGGAAGAGGAACCGGCGGTTGAGGTGGGCGAAGAGACCGCTGACGAGGCGTTCGACCTCGGGCTGCCGGATCTTGACGATGGTCTGCTGGAAGAGGAAGCTGAAGAGGAAGAGGAGGCTACCGGCCTTGGCTTTCTCACCGATGCCGAAGGCCTTGACGAGGACATGGACCTGGGCCTGCCGGATGCCGAAGGGGATCTGATGGCTCCGGAACCCGAAGCATCCGAGGCCTTTGCGGATCTGGGCATCGACCTGACGCTCCCGGACGTGGATGAAGAGGAGGAAGAAGGCCTCCCTTTTGAACCGGCGGAGGTCGACGCGGAGGCGGAAGAAGAGGAGACGGACCCCTTCGACCTGGGTTTGCCCGAGCTTGGAGAACCCCCTCCGGACGATGAGGAGGTGGTTTCCCCTCCGTCCGCACCGGCGGCCGCACCTTTCGCGTCCCCCATCCAGGCAGGCGGGGATGACTTGGGCGGCGATTTTGATCTGGGGTTGAATCTTCTTGATGAAGAGGAGATCGCCGTGGCCTTGAAGGAATCGGAAGCCCGCGAGGAGGAAGAGGAGGAATTCGACCTTGGGCTTCCCGACCTGTCCACGGAAAGCGGCGAGGAGGCGACTTCTGGTTCTCCCGACAGCAGGGTCACGCCACCTTCGGTGACAGGGACGGAGCCGGCGCGGGATCAGGACATTCCCTTGCCTGAAGCCTCCGTTCCGGAGACGGCTTCGGCCACCGAACCAGTCACTGTATCTGGCGAGTTCGAGGATTTTGACACGAGCCTCCCGGGGGAGGAAGAGGACGAACCCGCCGGGGGGATCGAAGAGGACGATTTCGAGATTCCGGATCCCGAAAGCCTGGTGCTGGAAGACGACCTGGATGACGAGGAAGACACCGGACACGGCCCCATGGATCAGTCGATAATGGACTCCGTGGTGGATTTTGATCTGGGAGACGAGGAAGAGGACGGCGAAGAATACGGCCCGTCCGGGAAGGACTCGGTCGTGGAATCCACGTCGGTCCTCTCGGACGACATTCCAACGGATTTCGACCTTCCTGACGGGGAAGGGGAACAGCTTGAGGGAAAGGTGATGACGGATACTCCAGAAAAAGACACGGATGCCACTCTGAACGGTCCGGACATCGAGGACCTTGACCTTGACATGGATCTTTCCGACGACGAACCCCGTGGAGGGGAGGTGTCGGAGGATTCCGGAGACGCCGCGTCCGATCTGGATCTGGACCTGGACGTGGATCTGGATCTGGACCTGGATTCCGAAGAGTCCGCCCCGGCGG
Source organism: Desulfatibacillaceae bacterium (assembly GCA_046542385.1). GTDB lineage: Bacteria > Desulfobacterota > Desulfobacteria > Desulfobacterales > Desulfatibacillaceae > JBKHBM01. The sequence goes on from JBKHBM010000057.1 coordinate 18,273, forward strand.
AGGAAGAAGCCGCCCGGGAACCGCAGACGTCCGCGGATCTGGATCTGGACCTGGATCTGGGTGACACCGAAGCCTCGGCTGAACCCTCGGGCGGTGCGGAAGAAGACATGGACTTCGACCTGGGCGACATCGAGGCGGACGCCGAACCGGACGCCGAGGACACGGACATGGACTTTGACCTGGGCGACCTGGATTCTTCCGACGAAACTACTGTCAGCGACGAAGGTGATTTCGACCTGGGTGGTCCTGGCGGGGCCGACGAGACGCCATCGGCAGCCGAGTCCGATGACATGGACCTCGATTTCGACCTCGAGGCGCCCTCGCCCCCGTCGTCAGGCGGCGGGGAAATGGACCTGGACCTCGGAGAGGGGCCGGAGGCCGGAGAATCGGACGACCTGATGTCCGCGGCCACCGGAGGGACTGACGGGGACATGGGTGGCTCCCCAGGTAACATCCTGGACCTGGATCTGGACGAACTGGAGGCCGAGACGGAGCAGTATGCGTCAAAGGAAGAGAACGAGGACCTCCTGGATGACGACCTGGGACTTCCGGACCTGAACGCCCCGACCGAGGAGGACACGGGCGGAATGGACCTCGAATTCGAGGACGAGCTTGCCGAACTGGACGAGAGCAAGTCGGAACCCGAAGCCGAGCTCGATCTGGAAAGTCCCGGGGAGGACATGGAGGAGGACATCCTGTCCGAGGAGGTCGAGCCCACGGACACCCTCGAGCTGGAAATGGACAACGGCGTGGAGACCGCGTCTCCCGAGGACGAAACCGTGGCCGTGGACACCGGTGAGCTGGATCTGGACACGGGCGGGCTGGATTCCGACGATCTGGACATGGACATGGAAGGCATGGGAGACTCGCCGGAGGAATTGGCCGAAGAAGGCGGATTGGACATGGATTTCGAGGCCACCATGGAAATGGAGGAACCCGTTCTTCAGGAAGAGCCCCCCGAGGAGACACGGCTCGAGGATCCCATGCGCCGCCGGGAGGAAGAGGAGCCTCGGGAGGTGGAACAGGAAATAGCCTCCGAAGAGGTCGAGATGGAAGAGGAAGAGGAGGAGACTGCCGAGGAGAAAACACCCGCCAAGGGCAAGAAGGAGAAGAAGGCCAAGAAGGCGGAAGCCGGGGACAAGGTCAGGCTGGGTGGGGGCACCAGCCCTCTGAAGGTCGTCCTCCTGCTGCTTTTGCTCGTCGTGGCCGCCGGCCTTGGGGTGTTCTTCTACATGCCGGGAATCCTGCCGTCCTTCCTTACCGGAGGCGGGCAGGCCGAGGAGGCCGGCGTCGTGGACCCGGGCAACATGAAGATCGAGCTGGTGCGGGTACAGGAAAGCTTCGCCACTGACCGCACGGGCAGCCTGGTTTTTGTTATTAACGGAACCATCCGCAATGATTATGAGACGGCCCGCAAGCAGATCCGGGTGCGCGGAAGGTTGTTCGACGCGCAGGGCAACCCCGTCGGGACCAGCACGGCTTACGTGGGAAACAAGTTGACCGAGCAGGACATCAGCAACATGAATCCCGAGGCCATCCGGCAGCAGATGAATAGCCGCAACGGCGTGAACAATGTGAACGATAACGTGGCCCCCGGCCAGCTCGTGCCGTTTTCCCTGGTATTTTTCAATCTGCCCGAAAACCTTGCCGAATACGCCGTGGAGGTAACCACCTCCATGCCTGCCGGATAGGGTTTTTACCGGACGGAGGAGAGAACATGGGCCGGGAAGTCGCGCTCATTGCACCGAATGGGCCCGCTTCCCGGTCGTTGTTTTGCCGGAATTCCGCCAAAGGGTAGCTGCCGAGGGCGTCTCCGCGATCCGTCGGGAAAAAAAGAGTGCGATCTGTCTTGACAAAGCCGGTAAGCGCCAGTATAAAAGCGGTTTGTCTCAGGTCTGGATTGCGGACGCGGTTCAGACGATGAATAACGATCAAGGAGGGTTTGAACCATGTACGCTGTCATCGCCACAGGCGGAAAGCAATACAAGGTCCAGGAAGGCGAAACGGTCCGGTTGGAGAAGCTTTCCGGCGCGATCGGCGACACGGTCACGTTTGATAAGGTGCTTTTGTTCTCCAACGGGGAAACCACCAATATCGGCCAGCCTGTGCTGGAAAACGTGTCCGTTCACGGCAAGATCGTCGAGCAGGACAAGGCCAAGAAGGTCCTCGTCTTCAAGTACAAGCGCCGCAAGCGATTCCGCCGCAAGCGGGGGCATCGCCAGCCGTTTACGGCGGTGCGCATCGAAACCATCGAGGCCGGGGCGTAACTGGCCCGAGGCGCAATATGACCATATCGCCCCGAGCGGGGCGCCAGTGAGGTAAACCATGGCTCACAAGAAGGCGGGCGGAAGCTCCAGAAACGGCAGGGACAGCGCCGGGCAAAGGCGCGGCGTGAAAAAGTTCGGTGGTGAACAGGTGCGCGCCGGCAACATTCTCGTCAGGCAGCTGGGCACCAGGATCCATCCCGGCAACAACGTGGGAGTCGGTCGAGACTACACGCTGTTTGCGCTTGTCGACGGCAAGGTCGCCTATGAGCGCAAGGGGCGGGACAAGAAAAAGGTAAGCGTATACCCCGTGTGAAATTCGTCGATGAAGCCATCATTCACGTAAGGTCCGGTGACGGTGGAGCAGGCGCTGTCAGCTTCCGCCGCGAAAGGTTTGTGCCCAAGGGCGGCCCGGACGGCGGCAACGGCGGCAGGGGTGGAGACGTCGCCCTGGTCGCCAGCGAGCGCAAGCGTACCCTGTACGATTTTCGTTTCAGGCATGATTTCAAGGCGGAGAACGGCCGGCCCGGCATGGGCCGGCAAAAGACAGGGCGCTCGGGCGACAGCCTCGAAATCAAGGTGCCGCCGGGCACCGTTGTCCGGGACGACGAAACCGGGGAAGTCCTGGCGGACCTTGACAGCGCTGGCGCCAGATGGGTCGCGGCCAGCGGCGGACGCGGCGGAGTCGGCAACCTCCATTTCAAGTCGTCCACACATCGCACCCCCCGTTTCGCGCAGCCGGGGGAATCCGGTGAATACAGACGACTCAGGCTGGAACTCAAACTGCTCGCCGACGTAGGCATTATCGGGCTTCCCAATGCGGGGAAGTCCAGCCTGGTCACCGCGCTCTCGGCGGCGCGCCCCAAAATCGCGCCCTATCCGTTCACGACGCTGACCCCCACCCTGGGAGTCGTGGACAACCCCTATGGCGAACCTTTTGTCGTGGCGGACATCCCCGGACTCATAGAAGGCGCCCACGAAGGCGCCGGCCTGGGAACCCGCTTCCTCAGACACGTGGAACGCACCCGGATTCTCCTGCACCTGGTGGACGCGTCGGCAATCGACCCGGAAACCCCCCTCAGGGGTTTTGACATGGTGGAGGCCGAAATTTCGGCCCACAATCCCGCCCTTGCCCAAAAACCCGGAATCGTCGTATTGAACAAGCTGGACCTGGAGCATGCCCATAAGGGAGCAGACGCGTTTGAAAGCGCCTTTACTGGGCACGTGCTGCGGATTTCGGCCGCTACGCACCAGGGACTGGACCGCCTCATCCAACAGATGGCCACACTTGTCGGTAGACAGGCGTCAACGCCAGACGAGTCATAGGACATGAAGCCCGATTCCAACGGCAACACAAACGGCACTGCTCCAACGCGGGACATAGACATGTCCAGCGGCCGATGGCGCGCCGACTTCTTTGACCGGGTCGAAAAGGCCGTGGTGAAGATCGGTAGCGGTGTGCTGACGGGTCCGGAGGGGTTGAACCTTGACGCCATCAATGGAATCGCCGACCAGATCGCCTTCCTGTTCGGAAAGGGCATCGACGTGATCCTGGTTTCCTCGGGCGCCGTGGCCAGCGGGGTCAAGAAGATCGGCATGAGCCGGAGGCCGGCGAACATTCCGCAGAAACAGGCAGCGGCCGCCGTGGGGCAGGCTGGGCTGATCATGGAATACGAGAAGGCCTTCGAGGACCATAAGCGCCTCGTCGCCCAGATTTTGCTGACCAGGGATGACCTGTCCAACCGCCGCCGCTATCTCAACGCCAGGAACACGCTGCTCACCTTGTTGTCATGGGGCATAGTCCCCATTGTCAATGAAAACGACACCGTCGTGGTTCAGGAATTGAAATTCGGGGACAACGACAATCTCGCCGCCATGATCAGCCATCTCATGGACGCGGACGTACTGGTGGCCCTCACCGACACGGAGGGTCTGTACTCCGCTGATCCCAGGTTGTACGAGGAGGCTGAACTTGTCCCCACCGTGCACCGGGTCACCCGCAAACTGGAGCAACAGGCGGGTGAACATCCCGGAGCCGAGGGTACCGGCGGAATGCTGAGCAAGATACGGGCCGCCCGAAAGGCCACCGAAGCCGGAATACCCGTCGTGGTCTGCTCCGGGTTGCGCCCGCGCGTGTTGCGGGATCTGTTCGAGGGCGTGGAGGTCGGCACCTTCTTCATGCCCCGCAAACAGCGGATGGCAAGCCGCAAGTGCTGGCTGGCCTATGCCACCAGGGCCCGGGGAGCGCTCCTCCTGGACGAGGGCGCGGTCAGGGCCGTTGCCGAATCCGGCAAGAGCCTGTTGCCGATCGGCGTTCGCGAGGTGGTGGGCGAATTTCCGGTAGGCTCCCCCGTCGAGGTGCGAACCCTGTCCGGAGCGGTCATCGCCCGCGGCCTGGTCAACTACAGTTCCGGCGATATCCAAAAGATCGCCGGCCTTCGTTCCGGCGCCATATCCGACGTCCTCGGCTACAAGTCATACGATGAGGTGATTCACCGGGACAACCTGGTTGTCGATCGCAACCGCGAAGAGGAGGAATTCTCGTGTCCATAGAACAAACCATCCAGAATCTGGCCGCCGGCGCGCGCGCGGCTTCGCGAAAAATGGCGAGTACCCCGGGCAGCATAAAGGACAGGGTGCTGCTGGACATTGCCTCGATGCTGTACGAGAACAGGACGAACATCCAGACCGAGAATGAAAAGGATCTGGCCGCGGCCCGGGAAAAGGGCCTGTCCAACGCCATGATCGACCGGTTGACCATCAAGGACGCCACCATCGACGCCATGGCCACCGGATTGCGTGAGGTGGCGGCCATGCACGACCCCGTGGGCTCCATGGACGAGGTGTGGACAAGACCCAACGGCATCGAGGTCGGCAGGATGCGGATTCCCTTGGGTGTCGTCTGCATGATCTACGAATCCCGGCCCAACGTGACCGTGGATGCCGCCGGACTGTGCCTCAAGGCCGGCAACGCCTGCGTTCTTCGCGGCGGCTCCGAGGCGATCCACTCGAATCGGGCCCTTGGGGGAGTGATCGCCCGGGCCCTGGAGAAGAACGGCCTGCCCGGGGATGCCGTGTCCCTCGTGCCGGTTACGGACCGGGAGGCTGTCAGACTCCTGCTGGCCCGGGAGGAGGACATCGACCTGGTCATCCCCCGGGGAGGTGAGGGACTCATCCGGTTTGTGGTGGAAAACTCCCGCATTCCCGTGCTCAAGCATTACAAGGGCGTCTGCCACGTGTTCGTGGACGAGGGCGCCGACCTGGACATGGCCGTGGAAATCTGCATGAACGCCAAGGTCCAGAGGCCCGGTGTCTGCAATGCCATGGAGACCCTTCTGGTCCATTCCGCAGTGGCTGACAGGTTCCTGCCCCGGGTGGCGGAAAGCCTTCTGGACGCCGGCGTCGAAATTCGAGGTGACGACGTTGCCCGCGGTTTGATACCGGAGGCTGGACAGGCCGTGGATTCCGACTGGGGCCAGGAGTTTCTCGCGCTGATTCTGGCCGTTCGCGTGGTGGACGACATGGACGAGGCATTGGACCACATTTCCCGTTACGGCTCCCTGCACACCGAAGCCATTGTCACCAGTGACTATTCCAGGGCACGACGTTTCATCAGGGAGGTGGACGCCTCCGCGGTGATGGTAAACGCCTCCACCCGTTTCAATGACGGCGGCGAGCTGGGCCTGGGCGCCGAAATCGGGATCAGCACATCCAAGCTGCACGCCTTCGGGCCCATGAGCGTGAGGGAACTCACATCCGCCAAATTCGTGGTGACCGGCGACGGGCAAGTGCGCCGATAGGAGGGCGCCATGAGGCTGGGTATATTCGGAGGGACATTCAACCCCGTTCACCTGGGACACCTCCGCGCCGCCCAGGAGGTACTCGAGGAGATGGGACTGGACCGAATTCTGCTGATCCCGAGCTACCAACCCCCGCATAAATCGGAGTCCGAAGTGGTATCCTCGGATCACAGGCTGGAAATGGTTCGGGCCGCCACCGCGGACAACCCGGCAATGGAGGCATCCAGCCTGGAGGTAGAGCGCGGAGGTCCCTCCTACACCCATCAAACGCTATTGCAGATCCGGGAACAACTGGGGTCTGGCTCCCCACCCTATTTCATCGCCGGCGCCGACGCCGCACTTGAAATAGAGACGTGGCACCGCTACAAGGAACTTTTCAAGCTGGCCCGTTTCATCATCCTCTCCCGCCCCGGCCAGGCTGAACGCAAGGCCGTGTTCTCCCACCTGCTGCGGATCCTTCCCGATGCCTATGGTGCCGGAATCGCGCCTCATACCCTGTCCGGAAGCGGCCGTTACCAGGACGTTCGGTACTTTTCCTGTACCAAGATGGACATCTCCTCAACAAACATACGCAGCCTGGCCCGTTCCGGGAAAAGCCTCCGCTACCTGGTGCCGTCCAGCGTGGACGACTACATTCAAAAGAGGAAAATTTATTCATGAGTGAACACTCCGTCCCTGAACTCGACCTGGTGTTGGCCGCTGCGGCGCAGAGAAAGGTGGAACACCCTGTCGTACTGGACGTTCGCGGCAAGTCCTCGGTGGCCGATTATTTCGTCATCCTGAGCGGGAGGTCCAGCCGCCAGGCTACCGCCCTGGCCGAACACATTCAGTCCTGGACCCGGGACCACGGCGTGCGGCCCCTGGGAGTCGAGGGAATGGCCGAAGGCCAGTGGATTCTCATGGATTACGGGGACGTGGTCCTGCACATTTTTTACGATCCCGTGCGGAGTTTTTACGACCTCGAGGGCCTGTGGGCGGACGCGCCGAGAGTCGAGCTGCCCGAAGGCATGTTCGACCAGTCTTCCAAAACCTGAAACCCGAGTGACACTATCCGGAGTCGATATGCACAACAAGGCCCTGCTTCTCATACTGGACGGATGGGGCGTGCGGGAGAGCTGCCCGGGCAACGCCATTTCAGTTGCCGGCACCCCGAACCTCGACAAACTGTTCGACAAATACCCTTCCACCACGCTGGCGTGCCACGGAAAACCTGTGGGCCTGCCCGAGGGAATCATGGGCAACAGTGAGGTGGGGCATTTGAACCTGGGCGCTGGAAGAGTGGTGTACCAGGACATCGTCCGCATCGATGCCTCCATCGAGGACGGCTCCTTTTTCGAAAACCCGGCGCTGTGCGACATTGCCGACAAGGTGGCTGAAAACGGGTGCGACTTGCACCTGGCCGGACTGGTGTCGGACGGCGGAGTGCACAGCCACATGAACCATTTGTACGCCCTGCTAAGACTCGCCAGACAGCGGGGCGTTTCCCGAACATTGGTACACGCCATCCTGGACGGCCGCGATACACCGCCTGACAGCGGAAAGGGCTACATCCGCGATCTTCTGGATTACATGGACGAAATCGGCTACGGGGAAATCGCCACCATCACCGGGCGCTATTGGGCCATGGACCGCGACAAGCGGTGGGACCGCAACCGGCGGGCGTACCGTTTGTGGACCGAGGGAGTTGGCGAAAAGGCCCGCGACCCGGTAGCCGCTGTCCAGTCGGCCTACGACAGGGGGGAGACCGATGAATTCGTGGAGCCGATCTGCCTGCAGGCCGACGGCAAGCCTCTGGGCCTTCTGACCGACGGTGACGGCATGGTGTTTTTCAATTTCCGCGCCGACCGCGCCCGGCAGATAACCCGTGCGATCACCGAGCGCGGTTTCGCCGAATTCGACCGCCCCGTGGTTCCGGAACTCGCCGGCTATGTATGCATGACCCGGTATGACGCCTCCTTTGACCTGCCGGTGGCCTTTGGCCCGCAGAAGCTGGTGAACATCCTGGGCGAGGTGATCAGCGACCTTGGACTTCGCCAACTACGCATCGCGGAGACCGAGAAATACGCCCATGTCACGTACTTTTTCAGCGGCGGCAGGGAAGAGCCGTTCAAATACGAGGACCGGCTCCTGGTTCCGTCACCGCGTGAGGTGCCGACCTACGACCACAAGCCTGAAATGTCCGCCCCGGAAGTGGCCGACGAACTGGTCAGGCTGATCCGGGAAGACAACCACGACCTTCTGGTATGCAATTTCGCCAACATGGACATGGTTGGGCACACCGGTATTCTGGAGGCAGCGGTCATCGCCGCCCGGACCGTGGACCGATGCGTGGGCGAGGTTGTGGCGGCAGCCATGGAAAAGGGCTTGGCCATCCTGATCTGCGCGGACCACGGCAACGCGGAGTGCATGGCCGAGGAAAGCGGAAAACCCCATACGGCCCACACACTCAATCCGGTGCCTTGCATCGTGGTTGACGAACGATTCGTGGGGGCCAGGATGAGGACCGGCCGGCTGGGTGACGTGGCGCCGACCATTCTGGCCCTCATGGGCCTGGAGAAACCCGCCGAAATGGACGGCCGCAACCTTCTGGAGGAGTGATGAGCGAACACGGAAAGACGCAAAAATCCTATAAGATGATAACGGATTATGTAACCGGCGAAGAGATCCCGAGGGTAGGGGCCGAGGAAAACCGGCAGGCGGTGGAGCGGTTTCTCGTGGACGAACTGGGGTACGACAGGTCCGAGATCGTGGTGGATGAGCCGCTATCCTTTCCGACGGACCAGGAGATCTACGGTACGGAGCTGGATCTGGTGCTGAGGTTGGAGGGGCGGCCCCTTGCGGTAATCAAGTGCGCAGCCGGTGCGCTGGCCAGCAGGGACCGGGAAGTCATCTCGGCCGCCCGCATCCTTGAGGGAGGGCCCGCGCCGTACGCAGTGGTCAGCGACGGAGAGGGCGCCCGGGTGTTGCTGGCCGAAACCGGAAGCGTTGCAGGGGAGGGGATGTGGGCCATCCCCACACGCGAGCAGGGCGTCGGGATCCTTCAGAACTACACTGGCGCTCCCCTGCCCGAAGACAGGTTGGAGCGCCAGAGACTGGTTTTCAAGACATATGACATGGCGAACGTGAACGTCCGCCGGAAGATGGAGTCGGGGTCGTAGTCACTCCCCGGCCACGTCCTTGCCGCAGTGCTTGCATACCTTGGCGCGGGTCTTGATGATCTCCGCGCAGAAAGGGCACTCGCGGGTATGTGTCCTTACCTGCAGTGCCGCGACGGCCTTGTCCACCTGCTTGGCCAGGATCTGGTTGCCGAACTTGGCGTTGAGCAGGAGCTCCATGTCCTCAACCGTGCCGATGTCGCCAACCATCTCGGCCGCCTTCACCCGTACACGATTGGGGACCGTGGCATTCAGCAGCATGTCGCGGGCCTTTTCGTGATCCTTGACCCGATAGGCCTCCGCCAGGTCGGAAAAACCTTTCTTCACCGCTTCGTCATGCGCCCTGCGCTGCTCGAAGACCTCTTCATCCACTATCTGACCACGCCCTCCCTGTGAGGAGAACACCGGCATGCACTCATAGACTTCGGAGCCGGGGTAGTTGATGCAGCGGTGCGACGCCTTGTGAGCGAAGTTTTCCTCGATGTTTTCCCATCCTGCCTTGTACAGACTGCACTCATCGTTGAAGCACACATACATGTACGGGGTCCCCCATCCGAGGCCGTCCGAAAAATTCATGGGCGGCGTCTCCCAGATGGACATGGGGGCCTGGCAGTGGGGGCAGCACGGAACTTCCGCGCGCATTATTTTGTCAAGGACCTGCTCTTTTGTTTCGATCGCCATTTAGATTCCTCCTTGGGTTTCCCAAATTTCAGTCAACAGCCTCGTCCCCATGGCGTGGCTGTCGTGGGGGCGGGGAAACGCGCTACAGTCAAGTTAAGGACCGGGCCCTTGATGTCAATGCGAACCGGCCCGGGGCAGTGTGATTTCCGACACACCGGGGGATGCGCGAAAACCGGGGTCGCAGATTGTTCCACGTGGAACATCCGGCGCCCGCTTCAGGCCGATGTTCCACGTGGAACATCCGCCCCTGAACACCGGACACCGTTTCGCTTGGAACACGCCTACTTGCCCACACAAAACCTGGAGAATATCTCATCCAGCACGTCCGGGTCTGCCGTCTTGCCGGTTATCCGGCCAAGAAACCCCAGCCCCTGCCCCAGCTCCACGGCCACGAGCTCCGACCGCCTCGCCCCGGCACACTCCCCGGCGGCGCGGGCGAAACATTTTACAGCCTGCTCCATCGCCCGCCTCTGCCTGGCGTTGGCGGCGCCGGCGCACTCCTCTCCGGTCTCACTCGCCGAAACCAGGATATCCCCGATGACCTGCCGCAGCACCCCCACCCCGCTGCCGTTCAACGCGGATACCGGAACGAACCGAACATCCGACGGGGGACAGGGCCTCGACGCGTCCCCGGGCAGCAGATCAACCTTGTTTGCGGCCAGCACCACCGGCCGGCCCGCCAGGCCATCCAGAATGGCGGCATCCCCTTGACAAAACCCGGCGGATGCGTCGTACACCAGTATGACCACTGCGGCATGGCGAACCGCCTCCGCGGCGCGACGAACCCCCTCCTCTTCCACGTCGTCGACCCCGACCCGGCGGACCCCAGCCGTATCGCAAATGGACACGGGCACTCCGGCGACCAGGGTCCGGGTCCGAACCAGATCCCGTGTTGTGCCCGGGATCGGGGAAACGATGCTGGCCTCCTGCCGGGCCAGGGCATTGGCCAGGCAGGACTTTCCAACATTGGGCCTTCCCGCCATGACCAGGGAGACCTCCTGCTCCGCTGCCTCGGCGTCCCTGGACGCGGCCATGAAATTCTCCGCGGGCTCCATGAGCTGTTCCCGTATCCGAAGGCCCAACTCCCGGAGGTCGACCTCGTGGACCTCAGCGCCAAAGTCAATGTCAGCCTCCACCTCGGCAAGTATCCCCAGGGCGGCAGATTCCAGTTCACCCACCCGGTCCGCCACCGAACCTCGCAGACGCCACGAGGCTCCCGCCAGTGCTGCGTCGCTTTTGGCCTCCACCATCTCCAGGACACTCTCCGCCCGCGACAAATCCATGCGTCCATTCGTGAACGCGCGACGGGTGAATTCGCCCGGTTCCGCCATCCGCGCGCCCCTGGCCAGGACAAGGTCCAGAGTGCGACGCATGACGGCCGAACCCCCGTGGCACTGGACTTCCACCACGTCCTCCCCGGTATAGGACCGGGGCGCTCGCATGGTTACCAGCAGCACCTGGTCCACCCTCATATCCGAAACCGGATCCACGATCCAGCCCAGTTGCATGCGGTGGCTTTCCGGCAGTCCGCAGCCACCCAACGTACCGTCTCTTCGGGCGCGCCGGAACAACCCGGCCGCGATGTCCATGCTCTCCGGACCGGATACGCGGACCACGCCGACCCCGCCTCCGACCGGCGTGGCAATGGCCGCTATGGTGTCGAAAATTTCGTGTAGCAACTCCGACCTCCGTGAAGCCCTCTCAGCCACCTGACTCGCCCCAGCCTCGGACGGTGCGGCTGCCGAAAAGAAACCTGACGACTGTGTCGGGGCAGGAAACCCCGCGCCCACGTCCGGAAATACAGCGGCCCAATCTGGAAAACCGCTGGCAAAACCGCCGCTACGGGTCCTTCCCGGCACCCCGGCCGGGGTTGCCGCCCGCGGGGCCGGTCAACCGCCTC
>JBKHBM010000177.1:0-6460 GCA_046542385.1 Desulfatibacillaceae bacterium
AGGTTCTCCTCCACGAAGGCCGGGCCTTCGCATGTGTCCACGCTGCCCAGGACCCGGTTTTGCGTACCCGTACCGGTGCTGTGGGGGTTGCTCAACCCCGGCTCCACGAAAAGCTCCACCACCGTGCTCCGGGGAAGCCGTTCGACCGGCCGAACCCTCCAGGTTTTCCGCGCCAGCCCCACGCCTGGCGCCTTTTCCCCGACGGACACGGCCCCGGATTCGCGCACGATCACGAAGTCACCCGTACGCTGGAACACGACGGGCGGCTCGGTGTCCCCGGGGGATTCCTTGACCACGGCCGGAATGCGCGCCTCGCCTGCATGGCGGAAGTACACGTGGTCCTCGACGCTTTTTTTGCTCACCGGCTGGTTGAAGGAAAGCCGGAACCAGGGCACTCCGGGCCCCATCCATCCGGTCAACGCCACCCGCCGCGCCGATGGTCCCTGGGTTGCGAAGGTATGGACGTACCGTCTTTTAAGGGTGGTGCCGTATTCACCCCGGATTCCGGGAAGCACCGTAACCGTATACCGGGTGGCGGGAAGCAGTTCCTGTCCGAACAGGCGGCAGGCCAGGGTTTGCGGCCCCTTCCAGTACCACCGGCATTCCACCGGAGGTTCGATCACCACGGGCACACGCTCCGGCGTTTTCTCCCGCCAGCTCCTGGGCGCCACCAGCCTGCTGAAGCTGACGGCGATTTCCTCGATACCGGTATCCACGTTCTCCCCCGAGGGAGTCACCTCCACCACGGACAGGGGCTCCGTGCCGGCCGGACACCGTGCCGGGGTAAGAAGGACGGTTGCCAACAGGCATGCGGCGACTGCCAGGGAAAGACGAAAAGTGCGCATTGCGGGCCTTTCATTGTCCGCGTCGAGCGGACTCGGTGGAAACAGGTGCGCGAAAGCCGGATGCGTCAAACAACGTTCGATGGGTATTCCTATACCAGAATCCGGGACCGGTTGAAAGCATTGGCGGAGTTGACAAGGCCGGAACCCTGGTGTTTAACAGCCACCGTGGTTGGCGGTTAACAGCCTGTTGAAAAACGCGATCTGCGGCGTTGCGCTTCATTTCTCGTCAGTGCGGCGTACCATAAGTACGCCTTATTCCTCGAAATTCGTGCGCCTTGCATCTCATCGTTTTTGAACAGGCTGTAAATCCCTATTTTTTCAACGGGCTGTTAAACAGTGAAAACCACGGTGATGGTGGACTCATGGCGCACAGGCAGGACATGGCGGAGGTTGTGGCGCGGCTTCTGGCAAAGCCGGAAAACCCGGACCGGGAGTTTGTCCCCGACCAGTGGACGTACGGCCGGGTGTACGCGGAGGCCCGGGGCATCGCGCGGGCCGTGGCGGCCGAAAAGACGAATGGCCCCGTGGTGCTGGCGGAAAACGGCCACGGCTTCGTCGCCGCCGCCCTGATCGCCGCCGTGGCCGGCGGCTTCACCCTGGCCGTGCCCCACTCCTTTTCCCCGGCCACCCTGGCCGAACTGCGGCGGGCCACCGGCGCCGGGCTGGTCCTGGGGCACGTGGACCGATTGCCCGAGGGCTACGCGCGTCTTGCATGGGAGCCCGGGAAAGGCGCGGGGCTGGACACCCGGGAGGCTGACCCCAACCGGCCCATGCTTCTTCTCTACACCGGCGGCACCACGGGCCGGCCCAAAATCTGGAGCAAGACCCCGGCAAACCTGTTCGGCGAGGGCGCGCATCTTACCCAAAAGTTCCGCATGGGACCCGGGGACGTGATTGTGTCCAGCGCCTCTCCCCAGCACATCTACGGCATGCTGTTCGCCGTGGCCGCGCCCCTCATGGCAGGGGCCCGGGTGATCCCGGGAAGCCCGGTGTTCGCCGCGGAAATCGCCAGATCCATGGCCATCCACCGCGCCACCGTGTACGTGGGCGCGCCTCCGCATTACCATGCCCTGCGGGGCGGCATCACCGCGCCGGACTCCCTGCGCGTGGCGTTTTCCTCCGGGGGCTTCCTGCCCGAGGACGCGGGCGAGGCCTTCTTTCGCCACACGAACGTGGGGCCGGTCGAGGTGTATGGCAGCACGGAAACAGGAGGAGTCGCCACCCGGCAGCGTTCCGAGGGCGAAACCTCGTGGACGCCCTTTCACACCGTGGACGTTGTCGTGGAGGAGCAACGCCTGCTGGTGGCCTCGGACTATCTCTCCCCGGAACTGGAAACCGACGACCGGGGCCTCTACACCACGGGCGACCGGGCGGAGCCCGCCCTGGGCGGGCGGTTCGTGCTGCTGGGAAGGGCCGATGGCGTGGTCAAGGTGGGAGGCAGGCGGGTCGAGTTGGCCGAGGTGGAGGAAAAGCTGCGGGGACTGGCGTTCGTCGAGGACGTGGCCGTCCTCTCCGTGCCTGCCCGGGGATCGCGGGAAAACGAAATCGTCGCCGTGGTGGCGGCAAAAGGGACCGTCACCGAGGAAGCCTTCTTCACCGAGGCGGCGAAGGTGCTGGAACCTTCAGCCCGTCCTCGCCGCGTCCGCATCGTGGGCGCACTGCCCCGCACCGGCGCGGGAAAGGCTGACCGAGGGGCATTGCTGAAACTGGTGGAGTGAGGGTATTGTGGTTTTCGAGGAATTCGCTTTTGCTGCGCACCCTGACAGCGCGGAGTCAGGGCCACCCGCGGGACGGAAAGGGTGAATGATGGCGGTTTTGCCGTGCGCCCCCCGTGTGGCCGCGCCGGCGGCCATGATCATGGTTTTTTCAAGCCGAGCGTCTCCCTGGCGCGTTGTACCCCTTCGAAAGTGGTTTCATGTGTGAAGGAGTCCTGCCCCCGGTCCCTTTCCATACCCCTCAAGAGCGCTTCCACTGCTTCGCGTCCGTCAGCTGTTTTCACGGCCTCTCTGGGAGTTTTCCCGCCCAGAGCCCGTATTTTCAGATCCACCCACGCCTCCATGTGCTGGAGGATCACTTCCCGCAACCGGTCCCGCACTTCGGGAAGCTGCATGAGTTCTTCATGCTCGGTTGTACCGGTTCGCAGGTCGGGATCGGCTTCAAGCCGGCTCATCATCTTATCCATGTCCTGAATTTCGTCCAGCTTGAATCGTCCGCCCTCACCCAGGCGGGCATCGATCTCCCGGCGCAGCGTTTTTGCCCGCTCGGCCGAATTGACCTCCGCGGTCAGGCGCCCGCCTTCCAGAACAATGTTGCCCAGGGTCGTGTTGGGCAGGCCCGTCATCTTCTTGTGGCCCAATCTGTTCCAGAGTAATTCCGCGTGCACGATTCGACCGTTCTCGTCGCGTTCGGCTTCGTCGCGCAGTTCCTCCAGGGTCATGGTGGCGCACAGATCAGCCAGCTTCTCCAAAGCCTCATCGGCCGAGGTTACCTCATAGACCAGCTTGTGAAACTCCATGTCTTCATCGTCCGTGTTCTGGAACCGGGGCGGGGCGTGCAATGACTGTTCGATATTCAAATAGAGTTCCCGAATTTCCGCATCCCAGTCATGGAGCATGTAGTCATCAACGGTAACCCCGCCGCGACGCAGCAGCTTTCTCAGCTGGATGACCTCCGTCTTGCGGCCCGGTGGAATCAGGGTGGAACACAGTCCGATTATCATGCCCACGCCATCCACCGACACCGCCCGGCCGTAGAGGATATCGCCGGGTTGAACGTACTGTGAACCGATGCGTTCATGGACATCGATGATGGTGCCTTTCAAGATGTCCTTCAGTGTCATGCCCCTGCCTTCGTCCACACTTAGAACCTCATGGAAGCTGTACGGCACACGGTTGACGGCATCGATCAGCTCTCTTTCCAGCGGTTCCAGTTTGTTCCCGCGATTCTCCGCGTAGAGTTCGGCGACGGTGCGACCTTCCGGGGCCGCCAGTTCCACCTGGGCGTCGATTTCGTCGTATTCCCAGTTGAACACGAACCAGGGCCAGAACAGGGGGAACAGGCGTTCAAAGAGGTTGTCGTCCACCTCGTCCATGGAATCGGGCCAGAGCAGGAACTCGTGCATGGCAACGTTCATACTGTCATTCCCGAAAACGCTTACGGCATGGTCGAGCAGTTTTTCCAATAGAAGCTCTTGGGCCTCGGACAACCGGCTGTAGTACGATTCATGGGAAGGCGTCGCCGCCTTGTTCAGGCAGCACTTCTTGTATTTTTTGCCGCTGCCGCAGGGGCAGGGTTGATTGCGTCCGATTTTCATTGTCCTTGTTCTCCGTGTATCATGTGGCTGATATTACCGACTTTTTCAACGCGGGGCGATTGCGTGACACGCGAAATCATGGTGTTCTTTCAGTGGCTTTGCCGTCTCCACGGTTGCAGCGGGCACGGGCGCCCCGTTCTTCGTGGAACCCGGTTCCCCCATGCCCATGGCGAGCAACCGGCACAAAAAAGGGGGCCTGTATCGGCCCCCTTTTACATTACCCCCAGTCCCCGATCAATCCTGTTTATCAGCCTGTTGAAAAACTCGGAATTGGCAGCCTGTTCAAAAACGATGAGATGCAAGGCGCGCGAATTTCGAGGAGTAAGGCGTACTTACGGTACGCCGCATCGACGGGAAATGAAGCGCAACGCCGCAGATCGCGTTTTTCAACAGGCTGTTATGGCTCCGGTGGGGCACAGCGTGGCGCACCATCCGCACTGCGTACACAGGTTTGGCTCGTGCTCCCGCCTGCCCAGAAACAGCCGGGCCGCCCGTTCATCCGTCAGGGCGCCGGCCCAGTGCGCCGGATCCAGGGGGTTGAAAAACGGCTTTTTCGGCTTTCTGGTCCCGTGTACCGCCTCCGTGGCAAAACGGGCCACCCGGGCCAGGGAACCCGAATCCGGCCTGGTGGCGTCGTTCATGAACGGCAACACCTTTACGAAGGGTATGTAACTGTCCCGACACCGCACTCCCAGGTAATCGTCCAGGGCGAGACCCCTTTGCTCCAGCATGCGGGCAAAAAGCCACCCCGTGTTGGCGGGCCAGCCCGAGTACGTGATGATCGCAAGCACCTTCGGCCGGGCGGACAGCCGGGGCATCCCCGCCACGAACCCGCGAACCGCGTTGGGCGGCCGGAACACGAATACGGGAAACGCGAAGACAAGTAAATCGACCTCGAGATCTCCGGGCTTCGCCTTTTGCAACGCCACCAGCCGCGCCTCCATTCCTGCGTGTTCCAGGCCCTCCTTCGCCGACACGGCGCACGCATGGGACTGGCCGGTCTGGCTGTACCAGAGAATCGTGGCCTTCCTTTTTCGCTCCTTCTTTTCCGCCATGGGACTACCTCATCTTGCGGGCCAGCTTACGCAGGCCCGTGGAAAACCCGACATGCACCGCACCCGCCACCAGCCTGGCGGAAAACGGGATTTTCGAGCCGAAGTCGAACGTCCACTGCACCTGGCTGCCTCCGTTTTTCGGAAACACGTCCACCCGGCCCAGGTAATCCTTTAGCGGCGTGCCCCTGGAGATGGTGTACTCATAGGAACGGGGCGGATTGTATAAAAGGATGGTCTCCTCGAACTTCAGGGGACCCAGCCCCACCGCACGGACACTTCCCTCCCCATTGGGACTGGCCGGGTCCTTCGGGCTGTCAACAACCCGGCGCAGGGAGATGCCGTCCGCCCAGGCACTCATCTTTTCAGGATCGCTCACCTGCTCGAACACCTCTTCGGGCCGGCCCGGGATGTTCTGAACCACGTTCACCTTCTGCCTGCCGTTCAATTCGCCCAACGCGCGGCGCACATAGAATGCCGGATACAAAAGATAGTGCTTCCAGTTCGTTGCCGAACCCCTACGGAACATGTTTTTCGCGATCTGCGCCGTGGTGGACGTGAGGTTTTTCGGCAACCCGGCATGGGCGATACCCTGGCCTTCCACGCCGCCCTTCTTGTCGAAGTCCCGCAGGAAGGACACCAGCTCGTCCACGTCCGCGCGCTTGTACGGGGTTTCAAGAACGCGGTAACGAACGATGCCTTCGGCGTCCAGGACGAAAATCGCGGGCTCAGCGACGCCGCCCATCTCGTAGGGGTTGAATCGGTCGTACAGGTGCACCACCTGCTTTTCCTCGTCGCACAGGATGGTGAACGAAAGCCCCATGTCCTCGGCCATGGCCTTTGCCTGCCACGGCGGGTCCACGCTCAGGGCGTACACCCTTGCACCCGCCTCGGCGATGGCGTCGTACCGCTCCTGCAGGCGGGCCAACTGGCCCACGCAGAAGGGTCACCAGTGACCGCGGTAGAGTACGAGGACCACGGCATGGCCACCCAATGCGTCTTCGAGTCGAAAGCGCTCGCCATCAGCTGTTCCGGTTGTGAAATCCGGGGCTTTCTGCCCCACCCGGGGCACCCTGCTCAGTCCCATGTCGTCCTCCGCAAACAATACAAAAGGTCATTTCATCCGGCTGGTCCCCCGGACGATTCGCATACGCCATTGCCGCTGTTCCGGAATACCATACAGCGGGCATGCCAAAACAGCCCGTTGAAAAACTCGGAATTGGCAGCCTGTTCAAAAACGATGAGATGCA